>NZ_JBBNGE010000044.1:0-28523 GCF_040095255.1 Segatella sinensis
TTCTTGTCTCCAACAAATACAGATGCCTCTACCCAAGCCTTTGGTTTCGTATAGAGAATGATACCCAATTGCTTCACGAGTTCTTCTCTCAACTGTTCTGCCTCCTGCTGTGAGAAATTTCCCAAAGGCTTTAACTCTATGACATAACCCAATGGAGGATCAGCGGGGAGGCTGTCTCCCATGATTTCATTGCCATGTCTCTGATTTCCATTGTAACAACCTGCTAAAAACAGGATTGAGATTCCAACTATAAACAGCAATAACTTCTTCATAGAATATTCTTTTTATTTGTATTTTGCGTAAATCAAAATTGGCCTTCTTCTGGAAGATTCCTTGTATATCTGTATCACTTTCTCCACGCAGCTTCTTGATACAGTAAAGCAGCCACGGCTCTCTGTTCCCAGCGGAATATACTCCTTCTCGCCGGAGAATCTTGTCACCTTGCCTGCAGAATGGATCAGGATGCCACGGGCTTCTGCCAGATAATTGCTCTTGTCGAGACCTCGAAGGCGAATGCAGTTCTTGAACTTCATTCCACCTTTTCCAATCATGACATATCTTCCAAGACTCGTACATCCACTTCTCGGGTTATTGCTGAACTTTGGTTGGGCAGCCGTATTTCCTTTACAGCTTCCGTGCATGCAATAGCTGCTCATTACTCTTTTGCCACGCTGCAAGTCATAGATAAAGAACCTCTTCTTGCCAGATGGTTTGGAGAAATCCACCAGGATATAATAATCCGTACTGTATCCCCGTCTGTCGCAATAGTCTCTTACTTGCGTCAGGTTCTCACAATCCACCTGATGATACCACTCTTTAGCATCCACCGTATTCTTTAAAAACGGTTTCGTGAACCTTTTATAAATAGGTGGTACGAAAAGGACACCGATGACAAGCAGAGTCAGTATTCCCAATATGATAAAAAACTTCTTCATGATCAACTGATGTGTAATCTAAAGATATAGAAATTTCTATTCCCTGACGCATGTCAGATTCATCTCCTGTTTGATCAACTCGATAATCTCATTGCGCCTGTTTACCAAAACATAATGGTTTTCTTCTGGAACAAAGTACAGCCCTGTATGGACTCCCATCTTGCTGAGTCTGCTGGCCTGGCTTGGCATCAGAAGTGAAGAGTTGTCCTCACCACCTCCAATCAGGTTCACGCTACATGGCACCTTCCTCAATCCTTCAAGATTGCAGGAGACGGATGTAAAACTCTTGAAATCCTTGGCATGGGATGAGTGCATGGCAGCAATCACCGCACTTCCTCCATTCGAAAGACCCATCAGGTGAATCTGACGATGGTCGATGTGGTAGCCCATTCGTTCCAGGGAAGGTATGTAATAGCTGAAAATCTCATTGATATCACGATTTGTGAAGATGCCATTCATGCTGCGTGTACCGATGCTCAGCACGATGCTATTGTCCAGGTCCTTCCAGATACCCTGATAGAGTTGCCAGTTGCCCAGATATCCATGACAGAATACCACCAGCGGATATTTGAATCCATTCTCCTTGCTCCATCTTACATTCTCATCTCCCTTAGGTTCGCAGATATACACTGCTCTGTCATTGGTTCTGAAAACCTCGTTGAAGACCTGTACATAGATTCCAGACATCGGGTTATCCTTTCCGAGGTTGTCATACGGAGTAAAGAAGTTATGAATCTTACCATTGGCAATATCCTGATTGGCCTGTGCTATAAGGGTACCTCCAACGCCCATCATGCTGATTACAGGTCGGGCAATCATCAGGTTTCTAATGCCAAAGTTCACAATCTCTTCCTCTGGAATCAAGGTGTTGATGAGATACTGGGTAAGCGGTGGATGCTTAGTATCCCCATTCTTATCCAGATAAACGAGTCTCACCCTGTCACTTGAATCGATGAGATAGCGGGGCATTGCCATCCACAGGCATACGAAGAAGAGCATCCAATAAGGACGTATTCCCCATTTCTTTGCCCATGGTGGGAGCATCTCAAAGATGTGCTTCTTCCATACAAGGAAGAGCAGCATCAGCATGATGGTCTTGTAAAACAGAGAGGCAAAGAATGCCCAAGCCACCACGAGCAATACAGATATAATACATTTCTTAGTCATATATTCTTTTTTTGTATGTTTGGTTATTTTAATGCAGGAAAGCTCATCAGATCAACGCTGGTCTTCTTGGCTAGTCGGTTGAACCATACTAGCAGAATGATGTTCATTCCTATTATTGCTACTCCTAAGAAAACAAAGAAGATGATATAAACACTCTGGTAACTCATGTGCCATTGCATCCCCGTCATCTTCGTATAGTTGATGAGTGCTTTATGCTGAGTCTGAAAACTCTGCCCAATGAATGGGCTGATGAAATTGAACCAGTTGGCGAATATCAGGTATGCATATCCAAGAATGGAGGCTGTTCCTGATATGGTGAACACATCCAGGCCGAATTGCTTGTATCTCTTCCTCATGGGAATGAGAAGCAAGAGGCAGGATAGGATACACACCAGTCCCTGTAGGTATAAGCTCCATGCCACATTGGCAGTAGCATATGAAACTCCCAGGCTTTTGGCAATCATAGAAATGATGCCTGCCACTAAATCATATAGCATTTTCATGTTTCAGTTATTTTATGTTCAAATTCATATTAAAGTTCAATATTCACCTTTTATAATAAGGGATTTCTTGAGTGCAAAAGTAGACATAAATATGCATGCCTTGGTACTTTTTATCTGTGGATTGTATCAAATGCCTGCTTCCGTGTATGAAGATGGTACAATCGATTTCTGATGCACCATTTGTCACAAAGGCTTCTCCATCAGTTTTGCCATCTTCTTTTCCAAATGATCTTTTCTGGAATCTTCTTTTTCATCTGATTATCATAGGACTGCCTTTTGGGGGCTGTCCTCCTTTGATGTTATGCGGCATTTCTTGTCAGCTTCTTGACCATGTTTACCAGGTCCACTCCTTCTGCAACCATTTTGGCTGAGTCGCATCGGTAGGGGAGTCTGCCACCTTTGCAGATGATGGGGTCTCCGTGGTAGTTGATGTCAATGATGAGGATCAGGTCACCATTGTAGTTGTACCAGTTGTATTTGAGCGAAGACATGAGAATGGCATTGTCGTAGGTATATGACTTGATGAATGGGACCAGCATCGTGTTTTGGAACTGGTCAAGATTGGTCATCTGTGGATAGATGGTGGCAATTTCATCCTGGAGTTTGCAAGTCTTGTTGGTCTTGTCATTCACTCCTACGATGAGACGGCATGGTTTCTGCTCCTCGCTGTTGCACATGGCAACGATTGACTCTACGATTTCCTTGATCTGTGCATTGCTATCCTTAGGGGTACCTGGTGCATAGAACAGGCTTGCCTTCTTCTCCAGTGTCTGTGACTCTACAAAGTCCAATGGAAAGTCAACCATGGATGTAAGCTTCTCTATCTTCTGCTCCTCCGTCATGTTGCTTGCAGCAATGATATTCAATGTCTCCAGTCTCTGGTTTTCCGGGAGGGAAAGTATCAGAGTGTTGAATTGAGCCATCATTTCTGAAAGGCTGTTGGTTTGCTTGTATGGTTTGGCATCCTTGAGCAGGTAAGTACCATCGATGTTCAGCTTATGTTCCTGATTGTTGTTGACTCCGTAGGTTTCATGGTCAGGGTAGTATGTCTTCTCGTCTTTTTTCACCATGATGACTGTTACACCGATCTTGAGGTGACCATCTTCCATCATGGATTGTGGAAATGCCGGGAATTTATGCATCACGCTGAATGGGATGTAGATAATCTTGTCATCTACTTCGATGACATACATGTTGCTGTAGTAGTTGGTAACTTTACCATTGAATTTGTTGAATTTGCACATAGTCTTGATATGTTTTAACTGAATATTTGTATTTTGATTGAAATGATTGATGATTGCTCCTAGCCAGTTTTCCTGTTGCTGGCTTGTCTTGTATGGGGCTCCTAAACCTTTGCATTTATAGGCTGATGTTGCCTGGTGATTTCTGCATTGCATTCTTTTCAAGGCTTGATATACCTGATGAGCATTGATTGGGGCCCAGTCTGCTTCTAGGAAGGGACTTTCTTCTGATGCAGGGTTCCTAACCTGGTAGGAAGCCCTGCTTGGAATGGTGACTTTGCTCATGCTACTAACTGTCTGAAGAGGTTTTCTACGATGTGTGTGAGCAGAATGACTTCTGCCAGGCGGATGAGGAGTCCGATGAACATGGAGATGTTCTGATACACTCCATTGCCGAGGATACCCCAGAGTGGGCGGCAGAGATACCACATGAAGTTACTTGCATTGCCTGTTGCTTTTACCAGGAATGTCAATACATCCAGTAGGATGATGAATCCGATGATGATACTGATAATTGTCATAATGTTTGAAATTTATAATTATCTCTAATGTCGCTAACTTACTTAACCATAGCGGCTTTGGTTTTTCTGGGTGCAAATTTAGTGAAACTATAGTTCACTGACTCAATTTTCCTTAATTTTGTCAGTTGAGAGGGTCTACCATACCTTATTATATGCGCCTGTGGCATTGTCTAGTGGACGAATCCAGGAACTGAGGTGATGAAGCCGTTTTCTCGTTTACACTCCGGGTGTCCTGTTGCGGGGGCAACCACATCTGTTCTACCGTTCTCCTTCGCTGCAGCGAGAACCATGGCGGAAACGATGTAGGTGACATTGTCCTTAGGTTCCGGGAGACCTTCGATCTCTCCGTGCTTGACCTTGCAGATGCCGCATCCGTTGAACCTGGTATAGGTATCTGCTACTCTTGCGTTTCCTTCCGTAGGAAAGCTGCTGCCATCATTCAGGGTGATGGTGTGGGGGGTGAGGTTGATGAATTTCATTTTTCTCTAGTTTTTATGATTTTTACCTTGTCTTTTATACTTGCCATGCTCCTTCTGAAATGGGAGCAAGTGCTTTGTTTTTAAATTCGGGTGCAAAGGTAGGGGTATAGAGTGAAATCATATTTCACTGGCTCATTTTCCTTGGTTTTTATGATGCAGGGCTAGAAAAACAGGGTGTTTTTAGAATGTAGGATGAGATCAACATCCACTTCCTGCCCGATGATCTTCATGGCTCTGGCATAGTCCTCAGACAAAGGGACAATCAGGATGCTGTCGTTGTTGTCATACATCTTCTGAATATCCGTCAGCTTCATGGCTATGTCTTGGAATGCGTCAGATGGCATGTCAGCCATGAAGATGGATTTTTGAACCCTGGTACAGCCTTTGCCCTGCAGGAATTTTGCAATCAACGTTCTTACCTTGTTGCTGGTGATGTCATACATGATGAAGCATATCATATTTCCGGGTTTCCTTTCTGCAGAGGAGATGATGTTCAGTATCTGTCTGATTCTTTCGGGTAGGGTGGGAAGCTCGTCCAAGCATCCGGTTGTTCTACCGATGGTTCTTGCGCCAGATAAACCGGCACTGCCAATCAGTCTGGTTTCTATGAGATGGTTTCCTTTCATGAGCTATAGGTCAGTGTCTGTACGTAGTCATTCACCAGTTGTGCCATCATGCCATTGAGCTGCATGGAGGTTCCTCTCTTGGGTGATTCTACCACGGAGTAGCCCTTGTGGCCAAAGAACAGGTTGATTTCTGCTTTCAGCTGATGGGTGCGGAACATGAGCTTGATACCATACTGTATGTTTCTGGTATCATACAGTTCAACTCCGGTTTCCTCTATGGATTGCTTCAAGTCGGTGACTATATTGGTGATTTCCTGGGGAACATACACGGGGCGAATTTCCTGAGGAAGTTTCTTTCTTTTATTGAGTTCGAGCCTTTCCTTGATTCTGTCCATGGTTTCCTGGTCAGGGTCATGAGTCTTTTCTACGGGTTGCAGGTCCTGCACTTGCTTTTCTTGGCTGATGCTTGGCATCTTGTCTTCCTTGATGAACTGATCCACGCTCTCCAGATTCACATAGTTCTCCCAGCAGACAGGCATGGCTGTCAGGTTGAGTGTGGCATCATCATCTGCAGCAATGAAGCAGGCTCTAGTCACATCATTGGTCTTGAGGTCAATGAATGTTTCTAGCTGATGCTCCTTGGCGAATTCCCATGCGAATTGCTTGTAGAATGATGAATAGATGTTTTCATCTGTGCATGGTTTATTGAGCAGGAAGATGAGCTTTAAGCCGCATCCGCTTGGAGAAGTGAACATCATGGCGATGCGCTCGTCTTCGGTCAGCTTGGCTTTCAGGTCATGCAGCTGGATGGTCTTCTCGTCCACATGGTCTATGTCCAGGACAAATGAAGACAGAGATGAGAAATTCTCCTTTCTTCTAAAGCTAGGCTCAAAGTTGGCACAGACGAAGTAGGGGAGTGATTTTTTCATCTGGTTGTATTTTGTACTGTCCATGCGCTGGATAGTGCGCAGGACTTCTGTCTGATTTCTGAGTGATGGCTCTGGGTGCGCAATCATCTCATATAGGTCTATCATTTTGATAGATGTCAATTTTTCATTGGCAGCCACGATCTTGGTTCCCAATGATACAGTCTGCTCTTTCATATTAGTAGTGTTTTAATTGTTGTGCGAATTTTTGTATATAGAGAAATATATGTGTTTCTCTGCTTCTGGTTATTCCCTTGATGGATTCATTCTCTGCCAGGTAGTCATTGACTGATTGGATCATGACTCTTCTTCCCAGGGATTCGAGCCATACTGCTCCTCTTTCATCTGTGGAGTAGTAGTCCTCTATTATGATGTTCTGGGCCAGCAAGGAATATACGATATAGTCTATCCATACCCTGTAGAGCTCTATCACGTCATAGGAAAGTACGGGTCTTCCATACTCGTCCCGGTGGAGAATGCCTATATAGGGATCTATGCCGCAGCGTATGAGTGCATTTTCTATCTTTCCATACAGGATGCCGTAGCCATAGTTGAGCATGGCGTTGGCAATATCTGTAGCCGGATGTTGTGAGCGTTCCTTGAAACGGTATTTCTCTGGTATGAACAGATTCAATGCCTGGAAGTATTCCTTGGAGGCATTGCCTTCGTAGGCTCTGAGATTATTAGCGATTTCTCTTACCGTGAATCCTTCAAGTGAATCCACCCTTGCGATGAGTTTGCTGATTTTGTTGCTAGCTTCCTGTACGGTGAGTTCCTTCTTTCCTGTATCTATCTGAAGCATGAGCAGCAGGGCCAGTTGGTTTTGCATCTTTTGGATGATGACCTTTTTGATCCATTCCACAGCATCCTGTGATGCCGTGAATATCAGCTGTCCTTTTCTGATGGTGGAGATGGAACCATATTTGTGGCTCCATACGCAACCCATTACGTTGCCACCTTTGTCGGCCAACGTGATCCTGATGTCATTTTCAATGGCAAGTATCAAGGCGTCGGATGTGAGTACGGCACTCTTGGCTACTAAGATGGAATCCACGTCTTTAACAGGTATGCGATGGCTTCCTGTTGAATTGTTGAGCATGAAAGCTCCATTGTTGATGCTAAGTTTAGCACCGTATGAATTTAATACGATCTCCATATGTTTATGGTTTTGATTTCTGGGTGCAAAGATAAAGCGGGATATTGAAATTGTATTTCACTGGCTCGATTTTCTAGGATTTTGTTGGTTAGAGGTTGATTTTTACACCTTATTATTTCGGGTGAGGATTATTCGTTCATCACTTTTCTTGTTGTCGTTAGAATCTTTAATGGAGGGGAGTGATGGATATGTAGGATTCATGGTTAGGGTAGGAGCAGCCTTCTTTTTCTGATGTTTGTTTGTGCAGAATAGTGGTTTGGGGGTGGTCTTGTCGTTTGTCTTTAGGTTTCTGTCTCCCTGTTTAGTTAACAGAGTTAAATTTTGGAGCAGGAAATGGTAGAATATTTAAGAATAATTGGCTTGCATATCTCGAAAAAAAGTCGTACCTTTGCACTCGCTAAGAAATAGTTAATTTTCGGTTAAGAAAAGTGAATATTTCTTTAGTGAGGTTCTTTAACTTATTGATAATCAATAATGTCTTATAAGGTCGAGTACGAGACCATCGTCCACTACAACAAGGATTAAGACATTACCCACTCTAGCAATATTTCAATCAGCAAGTAGTACGAGACCATCGTCCACTACAACAAGGATTAAGACTCATTAGCATAAGATAAAAGGCTAACAGTATCATTATTGTACGAGACCATCGTCCACTACAACAAGGATTAAGACTGTCCGGTCTTGGTGAGGAACTTGATGTAGAACGGTTTGTACGAGACCATCGTCCACTACAATAAGGATTAAGACGTACTGCTCCAAATATGCACAAGCAGAATTCCGTAAAGTACGAGACTATCGTCCACTACAACAAGGATTAAGACATAGCGCCATCTGCCTTATTGGCGTTAATTCTTTCGGTACGAGACCATTGTCCACTACAACAAGGATTAAGACCTCAACGTGTTGTGCGGTGTATTCGTTGGTCTTCCATCACAACAAGGATTAAGACTTGTACGTACCTTCCCACTTGTAACCCGCCAAAGATGTACGAGACTATCGTCCACTACAACAAGGGTTAAGACGAGATTTGGAGTGACAAGAGTAATTGTTGTTGAGTCGGTACGAGACCATCGTCCACTACAACAAGGATTAAGACTTGTACGTACCTTCCCACTTGTAACCCGCCAAAGATGTACGAGACTATCGTCCACTACAATAAGGATTAAGACTCATCATCCGTCAACTCACGGGACATCTGACGTGTCGGTACGAGACCATCTTCCACAACAACAAGGATTAAGACGGAGCTTCACCGCTTGGTACGCGGTTGTCAGGGGTAGTACGAGACCATCTTCCACAACAACAAGGATTAAGACGACAGAAAGAGTAGCACCAAGCAACAGACTATACCAAAGTACGAGACCATCTTCCACAACAACAAGGATTAAGACATGGACTCTTTGCGAGGAACAAACATCTCCTCAGAGCACGAGACCAACGTCCACTACAACAAGGGTTAAGACGAGATTTGGAGTGACAAGAGTAATTGTTGTTGAGTCGGTACGAGACCATCGTCCACTACAACAAGGATTAAGACTACTAATGAATTGTTATGAATTTAACACTTGTCTTACGTACGAGACCATCGTCCATTACAACAAGGATTAAGACGTTGCCTTTGGAATGCGCTGACCTTTTTTCAGCAGTACGAGACCATCGTCCACTACAACAAGGATTAAGACGGCGCCAACATTGCCAAAACACGGTTGCAGTTGAGTACGAGACCATCTTCCATTGAAACAAGGATTATGACCAGGCAAAGAAGCACATTGTTGCTCCTGAAGCATGCACGTACGAGATCATTGTCCACTACAACAAGGATTAAGACCTGAGTGAAATTTCATTACTTGTACCTTTCATAATTGGTTCGAGACCATTGTCCACTACAACAAGGATTAAGACTCGTTCTTCTTGAAAGTAATGCAGAATTGCATTCTATGTACGAGACCATTGTCCACTACAACAAGGATTAGGATGATTGGTTATGAGTTATTCATTGGTTGTTTTGGTTAATTGGTATGGTTATCTGTTATATGAAAAAATCCCATATCAAGGTTGGTTGCCTTGGTATGGGATTGATTTTACTATTCTGATATTCTTATGTTCTGTTCTGTCCTATTTGGACCTCTCCTGTCTTATTTCATTAAGCAGAAGCTTCTTTTTCTTACTTCTGGTAGGAATCATAAAGTTCCTTGGCCTTGTCTTCACCCAGGAAGCCTGTCAGCTTTTTCCAGATTCCACTTTTGTCAAATGGCTTGGCAAGTTCCTTCACTTCCTTCTTGGATGGTTCCTGTAGCAAGCGGGTTGAGGTATTGTAGAGGGCGTTGCTGTCGTATTCGTTGAGCTGTGATGCCTTGGAGTTTTTCAGCCATTTCTCCACTTTTTGGAAGCATACCTTGAAGTCCTTGATACTATAAGTTTACGCCATCTCCTACGAGTTTATCAAGGGTGGTGCCAAGACCTGCAGCAAGTTCCTTTTCTTTAGCTTCTTGGGCAGCCTGTGCTGCTTGTTGCTTTTTCTCTTCTTCCTGCTTGGCAATCTGTTCATCGATATCGGCAACGATTTTACGTTCTTCCTGGATGTTGATTCCTTTTTTGAGAAGTGCGTCCATGATTGCGTAATAGAGTTCCTTTGCCTCTTGGTATTCCTTTGCTTCTGTACAGCTCTTGGCTTGTGCATATTTCTCAGAGAGTGATCTACGGGCTTCTCTTTCTGCTCTTTCACCTTTAGCCTTGAGTGCAAGGTCTCTGATCTTATCCTTGTCTTCATCCGTAAGCCATGAGTGGATTGGTGTACCTTTTTCCTGGATCTTGTTGAAAGGATTCTTCTTTTCGAACTTGCTGTCTCCATACTCTTTCATCTCCATCATTCTGACTTCTTCGTCTGTATGTTCACTGAGGATATTGACGAGTTTGGTGATGCTTTCGGTTTGTGCCCACAATTGCTGGTAGTTCTCATAAGTGAACACCGACATCATTTCTTCAAAGCTCTGCATATAGTAGTTCAAGTCTTGGCTGAAGCCGCGAAGGGTGATGGATGCATGTGACACCATGAGGAAGTTCTACATTGAATATGCAGACTTTGTCACTCCAACATTGAAGAAACTGAACATTTACCATGATTAGCACACATTTATCTTCGAGTGGCGTTTAACGTTGCTCGAAGATTTTTTACAAAAAAGTTAAATATCTTTGTAAAGTTAGATTTATTTAGTATCTTTGCATTATAAAACAAAAATGAATTGCTTGATATGATTGCAGATTTAAACAACGTACCTAGGATATTTAGAGAATTGAACAAGGATGCCTTCTCTAGGAAGCTGTCTTGTCCTTCGTTCGAGATAATTCACAGTAGCAATACGTTTGGCGAATTTAGGTACCGTAGGGATGGAAAGAAAGTAGTGAGACCAATAATAAAGGTCACTGACTCATATGACTTTACAGAGGATGAGATGAAGGACATCATATGCCATGAGATGATTCACTATCTGTTGGCTGTTGAGGGAAAGGACATGAAATGCACACACGGCAATGACTTCAAGCTAATGATGGACTCAATCAACTCCACCCATGGTTTTCACATTTCAATAACAAAGAACAAAAAAGAATTTAAGAAATTATGAAATATTTAAGGATTACAAAGCCATTTGGTTTCTTCTTGTAATTGCTTACACGACTCTTGAACTTGTTTATTGTTCCATCTTTTATATTTGCTATTTTGTGTGGACTTTTAAGGTGGACAAGAATTTTTGGGCGATGTTCCATGAGTCATCATATTTTAGAAGGTGGAATAATGATGAATTTTATGAAGTAATCGAGCATCTTGACAAGACGCCATTTGAGACAATTAGTAGGAGATAGAATTGGTGCAATAAAGATGATTGATGAATGCTATTCATATGGTATCGGTCATGATGGTGTGGCAGGTTGGTAACCGGAGTTGTGGTGGCAGAGCCATCCAGTTCTTCCTGCTTTACCTCGTATGTTGTTACGAAGTAATTTCCATCGTAATGATGTCCTTCTCGCCGCTACCCACTGCCAGAGGTGATGTTGCCTCCAGGGTGATGCGCGCAATCATGCGATATTTATATTATGTCATCTGCATTGCTCTATTGTTTTTTTGCCATTTCAGAGGCAAGGTTCACTAATGCTCTTTGAGACAGGTCTCCAAGTCGTTCTGGTATGATTCCAGATTTCCTTTCTGGCGGATGAGCCACATGGCCACATCTGTAGCATTTTGATTGATCATACGCATACTGGTTTCGGTATTCTCATTGATGGTGGCATACAGGCTTCCTTGTTTCTTAATTAAATCCAGGGTAATTTCTGGTGAAAGCCGTACCAGTAGCTTCAGGTTACGCATCGCATTCTCATTCACTTTTTCAAGTTGGATGTCCTGCTTAGCTATTACATTGTTGCCTATCAGATTGTCGTAAGCCTCCTCGGGAAGAGGTGCACTGACAAATTGAGGTGTTCTTTCCCTCATTCGTTGTGCATCTTCATCATGAGGAATAGTTCAAGAATCTTGTTGTTGGGAAATCTCCACGCAAGGCAAGTTGCTACTCGGTGGTTGATAACCTCTTTGGTATATACAAATATAATGTACTTCTTTTTTAATTATTTAAATGTGTTGTAAACGATGTCCTCGTCACTCATATTTTCTTCATCGTACTCATCAGCAGGAATAAACTTTCCTGTGCGCTCGACGACATAACCTTTGACGCGGTTTTTTGTGAAGACAATCTTCTCGTTCTCCTCTACTTCTATATTGAAATATTCCGGCAGTACGAAGTTGGAGGTGCGCAGATCCAGTATGCCCATAAATAAGTCCGTTTCCAGGATCAAGTGTCCGTAGCAAGGCTCATTGTATTTGGTTAGGATGTTAGGAATGATAACCTTTCCTTGAGGATTGACGTAGCCGAACTCAACCTTGCTGTCCCATAATGCCATGTACATGCCTGCAAAAGGGTCCCACTGTAGATAATCAAAGCGGAAATCAACCAAAACCTTACCTGTTCCGTCAGCGGCCACAATGCCGAACCCTCTGTCCTTCATGGCAGCCATGTGGGTTGTATAGAATAAGTCGTTGTCACCCAGGAAAGAGAAATCATCAAACTCAGCAGGCACCAGTACCTCACCGGCAGCATTCTTTATGCCGCGCTTTCCTGTGTCTGGATTTTGGAAAACAAAGTTGGTCCAGTTGTAAGATGATTCGAGGCGTCTGAACTGTTCTGCGATTTCTGCACTTTCCTTTTCTGAGAGCTTATCGTTGAATAACTGTTCCTTAAGCTGAGAATATTCGTTCATCTGATCTACTGTTGGTCTTGTAAGAATCTTTACTTGTCTCATAGTTTCTATATTTTTGTCAGTACCTCAGAACAATTCCTTGGTTTCTCTGAATCACGATGCAAAGGTACTATCTTTCTGTGCGAAGTATCTGCACAGAAAAATAAATTTAATGAAAAGCTTTTTTTTAGAAATTAGGGTATTTCAGCTCTTTCCCGAAGAGGTGGATATGCCTGCTCTCTAAGAGTGTACAGTCTATAGGATAAGATGTTCCTCCTTGATGATGAGACCTAAATGCAAATCATCCGATAGTCTGTTGAGGACCCTGATTTTATCCTTATTACTGATGTAGCTATATATGTACCATCCGTCTTCATAGTCTTGCCACTTTTGATTTCCATCCGTTCTCTTTTCTAAGCCTACCAGAGGATAGCCTTTGAAAAGGATGCTTTTGAATTTGGCAACTTTGTAGAGACCTATCTTCTTGAGGCATTTCTTAAATGTTCCTATAGCTGTTTGCTCTAAGACGATGGTTCCATCTGGAAATCTGATGGATATGGTTTTCTGATAGCCTTTCTTGTTATTTGCTTTTATACTTTTCTTCTGTTCTTCCATGATGATCTGTTTAACTTTCATTTTTTCTGGCAGTCCCTATGTGATTTATTCTTTTTTCCCCTGGTGGTTGATATAGAGATGGGTGAGGATGCTCTCCACCTTTGACAGGGAAGAGTCTATGTCCAATGGCTCGTTATCGGAATCGGTAATTTCTTGCTTCAGCCCAGGGTAGGGAGATGTCATGCAAACTACGGCCTTGCTTGGCTCTATGAGTTCAAAGTAACCTGTGATGTGGCACTCTTGATAGTCAATCACAGGATTGATGTCGATGTCAAAGTGAAAAATGCTCATATTCTTATTTGATGATGTTTATTTTTAAATGTGGGTCTATAGCATAAACGTTTTGCGTATCCAGGCAGGCAAAGGTACAGGTGATGACCGGCACCTCCAGCATGGTGTGTCCGAATATCTGGTAAGTTCCTTCGATGGGTTCCGAGTGAATCATCTCCCTCTGGTCTGCCCATACCGGACTGCCAGCAGGATAGTCACCACCCCTTATTTTGCTGCATTCAGTCAAGGCAACAATACCTTCCTCTGTGTCCAGCAGGCGGTTGATGGCTTCTGCTGAAACCTCTGGCAGGAGGTACGGATGCTGGTGAAGCCAGCATGAATGCACACCGGCGTGCGTAAAGAGGACTTCGCTCTCAGGGAATGCCAAAGTATGGGCAAGCTGGAACAGCTGACTGTTTTCATGGAAAGTGTCCTCATACAGCTGAGCATATTTCCAAGAATATCTATTGGATTTACTGTACAGACTATACGCCTTGCTGAAATATTGCAGATCATGGTTTCCCAAGAGCAGCGTCACTCTATCAGGGTTTGCTTTCTTGAAAGAAAGGATTTCCTGGAAATTGGTGAAGGCTTCGTCCGGGCTGATGCCTTCAAGTGGATATGGGTCCAGGTAGTCTCCTAAAAAGACGATGTTTCCCGGGAAGCGGTTGGCAGCATCCTTCCAGAAGTCTCTTCCGTGTACATCAGGAATGATGAGACAGTCCTCTGCAGATACGAGGGAGATGTCTTTGGTCAATGAATCAATTATCATAAGCGATGAATCTTTATATATATAATAAGGTGTAGATGAACCAGCCATCAGCATGGTCATAACCCTTTTTTAGTTTCACTTTCGAATTCTGGTGCAAAGGTACGCCTTTTTGCGGAAAAATAGTTTTTCGTTATACGTATAATGCATTTTGCCGGTTGCTTTTTTAATAGTACCTTTGCACCAGAAATCAGAGAACATCTCTCTGCATGATTTTAGTAACAATTATAAATTAATTTATTATGATCGAAACAAAAACATCAGCACAGGTAAATGAGTTTGTAATCGTAGAAAACATCTTCGGTTCACATCTCAAGGCAGTAGCCAAGGCAGAAGACAAGAAGCATTTCGCCATTATGGAAGGCAATGAGATTCTGACACCATTTGAGCTTGAGAGTCATGGCATCGCCTTCAATGGAGTAGTCTTGCTGAAGGCAGGAGACAAGATGGGCATGCTGGCCTTTGATTTGGGCAATATCTACATCGCTCCCGAGTACGACTACATCAATGAAGCAGCAGTAGGTGATGATTTCGTCTTCGAGAAAGACGGAAAGAAGGGTAGGGTCACACTCCAGGGACAGTTCATCTCTGATGATGAATTTGAGCAGCTGCCTCAGGACAAGAAGGATGAATGGGAAGATATCGGTTTCATCTTCGCCAACGACATTGATTAATTTAATCTCCTAATCATACAAAAAGAAGGTCTTATTAGATATATATGGAAATATCAGGAAATCCAGCAATCGTTCGCCATAAAAAGGAACTGTTTTTCGATGAAATAGATTTCGATCAGCATGTTCCGCTCCCTTTAGAAGAATCCGATCTCACGATACTCCAGCTCTTCGACAGGGTTTTGCGTGAAGTCACGAGCAAGGGCTTCAGCCAGTCCACACTCGATCTTTGCATGCCATATATCTGCAGGTTGGCCCAGCTTCAGGCAATCACCAACCGGCAGGCATTCATCATGGCTATATGCATGAATTTCAGTTTGAACATGAGCATTACCCTCAGAGCAGTAGCCAATATGCTCGATACCACCAATATGATGCTCATGCACTGGATGCCGGACTTCCATGCGCTTTGTGAGAAAGAACTGCTGGAGAAGATGGAGAGAAGGATGGGAAGGGTGGATGAATATGTGATTCCGGCAGATGTCCTGGAGGCTTTCAGCAACAATGAAGTATTCGTGAAAAAGACCTCTAAGGTGGAAAATACGCTGGAACTGCTTTCCACTTTCTATCATCTGTTCAAACAGAAGAGCAAGACGTGTATGGAGACCGATACCTTTATCAAGAAGTGTTCCCGTCATCTGAGCGATAATCAGCATCTTCCGCTCGTATCTAAGTTGAAAAAACTGGAGCTTTCATCCATCGAGTCAGAACTCATCCTGCTGCATCTCTGCCGTTGTTATGTCATGAATTCCATGTCTAATGTGTCTTTAGGGCAAATCGTAGCTTTGTTTGATGAAGGCAAGGACCGCAATGTGATGGTATATGGATTACTTCAGGGCAATCATGAGCTGTTCCAGCGAAAGCTCATCACTTTCGGGTGTGCCGATGGCATCAAGGACAAGGAGACTCTATGCCTTACAGCCAAAGCCCGTCATCTGCTCATACCGGAGTATAAGCTCAGAGGGATGAATACACCGTCGTCAGATATGACCAGTCACAAGGATATCGTCTTCAAGAATCTCTATTACAATCCATCCGTGGAGCAGCAGATACAGAGATTGCATTCACTGCTGGAGGAGAAGAATTTCAGGATGGTTCAGAAGCGATTGCAGGAACGGGGCTTCCACAAGGGCATCGCCTGTCTCTTTTATGGCTCACCAGGCACCGGAAAAACCGAAACCGTGCTTCAGCTTGCCAAGTCCTCCGGCAGGGATGTGATGCAGGTAAGCATGTCACAGATCAGGAGCAAGTGGGTGGGAGAGAGCCAGAAGAACATCCAGGAAGTCTTTGCCAGTTACAAGGAGCGAGTCAGAGCAAGCAAACTCTGTCCCATCCTGTTGTTCAACGAGGCAGATGCCATCATCGGCAATCGGATGGAAGTTACCACCTCCTCCGTTGACAAGATGGAAAACAGCATTCAGAACGTGATCTTGCAGGAAATGGAGAATCTGGAAGGCATCATGATAGCCACCACCAATTTGCAAGGCTCATTGGATGCAGCCTTTGAGCGAAGGTTTCTCTATAAGGTAGAGTTTGAAAAGCCTTCCCTGCAGGTACGCACCCAGATCTGGCATAGCATGATGCCGGATGTAGATGAAGCCACCCTTTCCTCCATCGCCTCGCAGTATGATTTCTCAGGCGGTCAGATAGAGAACATCGCCCGCAAGGCACTGGTAGATGATCTGCTGTTTTATTCTTCCGATATAAGCAATAAAGAGCGGATTTCTACGTTCTGTAGACAGGAGGCATTATCAAAGAATGCTATCAAGGGGTTTAGCCTCTAAAATAACTTAATGAAACAACTTAAAGCTGACGTGATTATGAACAAGGGAAAAAGAAAAGAAAACCAGGTAAAGATCAAGGTTGTAACAAAAGCCTTTTACGGAGTCTGCTGCCATGGCTGTGGCTGTGAGGGTAGTGAAAAGGAGCATGAAGTAATGGTATCCCAGCGAGTTTACAATGCCCTAAAGGAAATCGGAGAAGACGAAGTTACCAGTGAGGATGTAGAGGAGGCGATAGAGAGTGGCAAGCGCAACCTGAAGAAACTTCATAAACATCTGGGAGACCTCTTTTATGAGATGGTGGTGCATTACTGGCTCTATGAGTCAGATCACAGCTATATAGATGAGTCTTTGGAATGTTACATTCTCGACGATATCAAGAACGGTCTTTATGTGGAAGAAGAAGATGATGATGTTTATGATTATTGGGCAGATGAGGATGAGACCAAAGATGATGGCTATATAGATTCTAACAGATTACACAAATACGGGGAATGGGTATTGGATGGTACGCATGACAATGACTTTGTAGCCGAGAGAATAGGCTGTAATATTTCAGTTATCAGAGATGAATATGATGTGGAATATACGATTTTCCTGAAGGAGGAGGATGCACCCGCCTGAAAATATAAATGTAGATCTTGAGGCGAACGGATAGAATCACTTCATCAGATCTCACATCACAATTTTAAACAGAGTAAATAATCCGTTTTTTATATGTGATGCAATTCAGAAAGTACATTGAGAAACAAGGCTAAATCTTGTGCCAATTCATCCCAAAGGCTAAAGACCTTTGGGTTTTCTTGGCAACATTATATAAAGTATGCAAAAAACGAGAGGATGAAGAATATAGGCAAGCTGCGATGAACAGGATAACCCAAGCTATTTGTAGTGAAGCCTGCCACTAAGGAGAAGATTACGATTGCAGCCCGTGATAAGATTGTGTTCAAGGCTTCAGATTGTATTCAGTATTACTCACGTAAGCATTGTAAGGATTAAACGATAGTGGTATTATCTATCAGTAAATTGATCTAAATGGGTATAGCCACCAGATTTTCTGGTGGCATTTTTTATGCCTAAATATATGTTTTTGGGACAGTAAATCATGTTTTCCCCAGTAAAATTGAAGAAAAGCTTTTAAAATATATCGAAAATATTATTTTTTTTGTACTTTTACAGACTGAAAACGGATACGTAAGTCCGCTAACTTAAAAAAGAATAGCTTATGAGAGACGAAATTTTCCCTGAATATGGAAGTCCTAATCTTCAAAGGTATGAAGATGGGGCAGTGGAGTGGAAGATATTGTTTTCACCGGAATTCTCTGGTCACGTTTTTACCAGCAGTGAGATTATGATGGATACTGTGGTGACGAACACCATAGGTCTGGTTAATCTCCTGGAGTTGCGTTTAGGACTGCATTATGATGAGGTGTCTGCCCAGGAGCGCATGGCACTTTATTATGATGCGGTAAGCAAGTATATGGAAGCTCATCCCAAGAACGTGATGGCGGAATCCTTCAAGACCTCAGGTCTTACTACTGCTAAGGCGATGCTGGGATGGAGGGATGAACTTCGCTCGGCAGATTGGGATTTTGACGGTACTTCCATCAGCAGCCGCCTTTCCGTACTCATCGGAGTGGAGGAATATTTCAGGAAGAAGGATGGTTGCGATATGGCGGGAAGGCTTCATATTGTGACTGACCAGGTGGCTATGCAAAAGCTTGACTGTTCTCATATGACTTGTTTGCTTGCCTGTGATAAAGACTGGCTCAAACCTAATGTGCGTGAGCTTTTAAATGCCTTGGAGCGTCAGGGAGCTAAACTGGAGCTGATTCCTCAGGCTCCTGTTTCTGACTCTAATCTATGCAGGGTACGAGAGATGATTTTTGAGGGCAGGCAAGGGAAGATTACGCTTGATGAGAATGACAGTTCCCTTTTGATCTATCAGTTTAATGATGAGCGACAGGCTGCCCAGTATCTTGCTTATGAGCAGATGGATGATGTGGATCTCTGGATCAATGCCGATAACAAGCAGATGGACAACTGGTTGCTGCTGATGAACAAGGCTATGACCGGCAGTATTACATCAGACTGTACTCCTCAGCTGACCCAGCTCTTTGTCATGGGCTTGGGACTCTTTGCTTCTCCTTTGAATGTGAATACGCTGATAGAATGGCTCAATATGCCACTGCATCCTTTAGATAGTTTCTTCAGGTCTCACCTGGCAGAAGCCATTGTCCAAGAAGGCGGTTACAGAAATGATGTTTGCAGGAATCTGGTAAAGGATTATGTGGATGGTAAGTTTGTTTATCTGGATGAACAGCAGAAAGCCTTATCCATAGAGGAGCAGCAGGAAATCCGTGAAAAGGGCAGGGAGCAGCGTCAGAAAAAGGTAGATGTCTTTTTGCCGCCACTTCAGGCATCTGATGAGATTGATACGGAGAAGGTGCGCCTTTTTGTAAGTCAGCTCGCCAGCTGGTCACGCCAGCGTGCTCATCTCATGGATGACGGAAAGCAGAATCTGCAGTGGATAGAGCAGCTTACCTCCGTGGCTGGCATGTGTGATGCCTTGCATATCCTGCTTTCCACCATATCATCCCCTGTAATTGACTATCAGACGATTGACTCCTGGATGAGCGGTATTTATGAAAAGGGTTCTTTCACCAATGCTGTAGCTGAAAAAGGATGCAGGATGGTGGTGGACAGTCCTTCCAAGATAGCCTCTGTGGCTCAGAATACGGTCTGGATGGGTGTAGATGGTGATGATGCCATGGCTGGTGAGTGTGCTTTTCTCTATCCTTCAGAAAAGCTTCAGCTTACGCAGGAGCGATATATTCGTGCATGGGATGAGAGTATGCAGAACCGGTATCATCAGTTCATGAGTCTTATGCCCCTCTGGATGACTGAAAAGCAGCTCATTCTGGTGGTCTGTCTCTCTCGTGCAGGAGAAGCTACCTTGAAGCATCCTCTCATGGTTCGTCTGGAACAGCAGGTGTCAAATTTAGACAAATTTATCAGGACTCCGAAGATAGATGAGGAGAAACTTTTGGATGTGAAGATAGTGGACAGAGAGGAAGCGGCAGCAGAGATTCAGTTTGATCATGCCAGCAAACTTCAGTGGCCAGATCATCTGAGTCCTACCAGCATTGCCACCCTGACTGAGTATCCTCTTGATTTCTTGATGGAAAGGATGCTGAATATCACTGCGGAGGGCAAGGCTCAGATGGCAGATGTGAAGACCATACAGGGTAATGTGGCTCATGCCGTGATAGAAGCCCTGTTCGCTCCTCGTCAGGGCAAGGCGTATGCCACTCCAAAGGAAATAGCAGAGAGGCTGAAGGAATATGATGCCGTTTATAATGAACTGGTGGAAGCCAAGGGTGCTATCCTGCAGTTGGCTGAGAACAAGCTCACCGAAAAGCTTCTTCATGAGCAGCTCCGTTCCTGTCTTGACTCTCTGCTGGAAATATTGAAGGACAATGAACTGAAGGTTACGGGATGTGAAAGGTATGTGGAGATGAACATGAAGCTGGGATTGCCTAAGGCGCTGGATGAAAACGGAAATCCAAAAGCCTCTGACATGCTGGGATTCATTGACATGACGCTGGAGGATCGGGATGGGCATCCTGTGGTGTTTGATTTCAAATGGACCACCTGGGCAAAAGGCTATCAGAACAAGCTGGAGCAGAACCGTTCCGTGCAGCTGGAGCTTTACCGTAAGATGTTGGGACAGACTAAGAAGGATGAAGTGAAAAGGGTGGCTTATTTTCTCATGCCGGAGGCACGTCTTTACAGTAAGGAAGACTTCAAGGGCCGTTATTGTACGCAGATAAAATCCTCCGATGACAGTAACATCGTGGAGCAGCTGCGCCAGGGTGTCATTTACAGGAAGAAGCAGCTTGATGGCGGCCTCTTGGAGATGATGGGCCCTTATGATGAACTTTCCTATGTCAATGATACGGAAGATATGGGGCTCTATCCGCTTCTTAAAGACGATGAAACGGGAGGCAAGAAGGCCAATTTCTTCTCCCAGTATGGACTTTTTTTAACTAAAATGCAGGATTTATGAAGAATGTCACATATATCAACGCAGGGGCCGGTAGTGGAAAAACCTATCGCCTTACGGAAACCTTGACTGCGCTCATCAAAGCGAAAAAGGTGAAGCCTTCAGAGGTGATTCTCACTACGTTTACCACCAAGGCTGCCAATGAGTTCAAGGAAAAAGCCAAGGCCTTTCTATATGATGAGGGGCTTTATGATGCTGCCATCGAACTGGACCATGCCATGATTGGCACCGTTCACAGTGTCTGTCAGCGCCTGATAGGCAAGTACTGGTTTCATTTAGGTCTATCTCCTTCCATGGGAGTGATGGCAGAGGAAGATACAGCCTATTACATATCACAGTCACTTTCCGAGCTTCCTACGGAGGAGGAACTGAAGGTGCTCCATCAGTTTGCCAGATATTTTGATCTGAGGGAAATGAAGGATTTCAGACCCACCAGCAGCATTGACTATAACGTATGGCAGGGACATCTGAAGGCCATCATCGGTTATGCCACCAATTATGAGATAGATGATTTCAGCAGGAGTGAGGAGGAATCTCTTTCTTTCATCCGTGGTTTTGTCAGGAAAGGAAGTGACTTTGGCTTTTCTTACGAGGAGCTCAAGGACGTGGTTGATGAGCATGAGCAATTCCTGCGCTCCAAGAAGCAGAGTGCCGCAAATGATGTACGTATCGAGAAGCTGGTACAGGCAAGAAGAGGTTTGGGTCGCATCACGATGGGCACTTTGAAAAATATCAATTCCACCATAGGAACACCTAAAGGATATGGTCCACTGGCAGCGGATTTTCAGGATAGGATGTCTGAAATATGGACCAGCGAGATGGTTTATGAGAAGCAGGAGGCCTACATCCGTCTGCTTTTCAGTCTGGCCTGTAGATGGAAGGAAAACTTCGCCCAGTTCAAGAAAGAGAAGAATCTTCTGGACTACAATGATATGGAGAAATACATGAGGCTTTTATTGAAGGATGAATCCGTGGCCCGTGAGATTTCCCTGTCTTACAGATATCTCTTTGTGGATGAGTTCCAGGACTCTTCCCCTATACAGGTGAAGATATTTGATGCATTGAGTGATCTCATGGAGCATTCATTCTGGGTGGGTGATTACAAGCAGGCTATTTACGGATTCCGAGGCTCAGACATAGCTTTGACCAAGGCTGTAGTTGACCGCATCAGCCTGAAAGAGGACGGATGCGATACTGATACGCTTGACACTTCATGGCGCTCGCTTCCGGATATCGTGCAGGTAAATAACGCTATCTTCAAGAAGACATTTGCCCATGTGCTGGATGAAAAGAACATTACCCTCAAGACACATCGTGAGAACAGTAATGGAACGGATTCCTTGAGATTTTTTCACAGCAGTGATGATGCAGGTGTGGCAGAGCATGTATTGAAATTGCTTTCCCAGCAGGTTAATCCTCATGACATAGCAGTACTGGCACGAACTAATTCCACGCTCAAGGATGTGTCTGAGAAACTGAAGGAATACGGCATTCCTTCCAGTAGGGAGGATTTCCCGATTATCGAGACCAGGGCATACACCCTTGCTTCATCTCTTCTGCGTATTGTGGAAAGCAGCAATGATGCATTGGCCAAGGCCACGGTAGCCTATCTCACAGAACAGGATTACAATACCAGGAAGATTATCGAGGAAAAGATTCTTCTTTCCTGTGATGAGGAGAAGAAGGATGGGGATTTTCTTGTGGAAGTTCCTCTCATCAGTAAGTTGCTGGCAATTCGTTCCAAACTGCAGCAGCAGTCGGTGGCTTCCCTGGTGGAAAGTATGATCATCGAGCTGGGACTTTATGATGAGATCAAGAAGGTGGAGGAGGATGCTCAGTTTGGCATCTCGTCCCTTCAGTCTATCATCAATTCTGCCCGGGTTTATGAGGAACACTGTGTGCAGATGAACCTGCCTGCTACGGTGGATGGTTTCATTGCCTATATGGAGAATGCCAATCCTACCGGCAGCGGTGATGCAGAGGGTGTCCAGCTACATACGTATCATTCTTCCAAGGGTTTACAATGGAAGTATGTCATCATGATGTCGCTCAATACCGATGTGGCAGACGTAAAGAGTGCTGTAAAGACGGAGACTTATGGTGTTCATCCTGTTCACTGTGAACAGCCGTCGGCTGGCAGTCCGTATCCAGAGGTCTATATCAGGCTCACCCCATGGATATATGGAACAGACCGCAATGTACCTGATGCCATCAGTGCCAAAATAGAGGAGATGGAAGAATTTGAAATCGCTTTTCAGAATCGGATTTCTGAAAGCAACCGTCTTCTGTATGTGGGCATGACTCGTCCTCAGGATGTATTGATTCTGGATATAGAACAGCCAAAAAGGGGAAAGAGGATGCTCGGATGGCCCAAGGATGTGGGCATAGATTCTGCTGCCAGTGAGGTTGCTTCCAAGGATGGTTGGGATATTTTCGGAACCGGGCACATCTTCAAGGATATGACTTTAACCCAGGAAGAACTGGATGCATTGGAAGATTACGGAGTTGCTGATTCATCGGCATTCAAGCGTCTTGATATTGAGGAGCCATCATTTTTGATGAGGGAGCCTCGATATATTTCCCCAAGTCAGATTCTGAGGAAAGGAAAAGTGGGTGATGTGTACGATTTCAATAAGCGTATTGCACTGAGCAAGAATCCTCAAAGCATGGCCCAAGTGGGAGACTGCATTCATCAGATCTTTGCCGGTATGGAGGAAAAGCGTCCTGCTTACCGGGTAGAGATGAAGGAAATCATAGGCAGTTATCATCTTTCTGCGGTACTTACTGATGAGGAGGCCATTACAGATGCCTGGAATAATCTGTATGGCAGATTAGAGGAACTTCATGGCAAACCTCTGAGGACTTATCACGAGCGTCCATTCCGGTTGGAGCAGGACGGACAGAGTATTGTGGGAAGCATTGATTTGGTATGGCAGACTGCTGAAGGCAATATCGTAGTGGATTACAAGACCAATCCGATGGGGCCTAAAGCCGTACTGGATCCTGAAAATGAACACTTTGTGGGCTGGTATGCTGGTCAGTTGGAGGCTTATCAGGCTGCCCTGGAGGCTGCCGGTGAAAAAGTCATCAAACGTTACATTTATTATCCTGTCAACGGATTATTGGTGGAACTGGCTGATTAAATATATGAAAAACAGGGCTAAGGAAAATTTACAACTCCTTAGTCCTGCTTTCTAACTCCAGCTTTTCTACACCTGTTATAATATAACTGATGTTTTGTAAGTGCGTTCTTATTGTAAGAATATAAGTATAGTCATTTTATGCTAACTATATTTATGACACAATTAGTATTAAAGAAATTTGGAAAATCATTCGTCTTTTAAATGACAAAATCGTATCTTTGCATTTGCAATAAATGGTTTCTATTTAGAATTCATTTTACTGAACTTTTAAATAATTATAAGGAATGAATAAAACAGCTTTTATTACTGGTGCCAACAAAGGTATTGGCTTTGGAATCAGTAAATATCTTGGCCAGTCTGGCTGGGACATTATTATCGGAGCTCGCAATGAAGCAAGAGCTTTGGATGCAATGAGCAAGTTACAGGACGCAGGATGTACTGTTCTGGGATGGGTGGAAATAGAACTGAGTAACCAGACTAGTATCAGCAAGGCAGCAAAGGAAATCAATGAGAAATATCCTTCGCTCAATCTCCTGGTAAATAATGCAGGTATTCCGGGAGATATGTCAAAGACAAGTTGGGATACTGATATGAAGGATATCAAGGAAACTACTGATGTAAATTACTTTGGGACATTAGCCATCACCCAGGCACTCCTTCCGCTCATCAAACAAAACGAAGGTAGAAGTGTGAATGTGACAGTACCAAGTGAAATCAGTCCTTATTGGCATCCACTGGCTTACGTAGCAAGCAAAGCAGCCCAGAATGCTATGATGGGTGTGATGGCAATGGAGTTTAAGCAGAATAACATTCCTGTGGAGATTTTCAGCGTACATCCTGGTCCTACCACTACAGATTTGAATGGCAATATGGACTTGCCGGGGTTTCATACGACTGACAAGGTGGGCGAGAAATTTGCTAAACTCATCAATGATGGTAAGTCTCATAATGGCGAGTTTATCGAATTATATCCTATTGTAAAAGAAGATTAGAGACTTTGCAATAGGAAAAAGTAAGTATTGTTTTATCTTAATGCTATTGTCAATATGCTTGGAATTAGTTCATACAAAGATTTGCACTATTGGGAATCATTGTGGCCCAATAGTAATCCTGGTAAACATAACTGGTATATTATTCTTTTGAGCAATTTAAACTATCAAACTCCGGCAATGCGATTGGTTTTTAATAACTATGAATATCTGCATTATAGGACTAAGAATATCCGTTATTTCATTCCAGGTCTTTTGAATGAAGAAAAAGGTATATATCCTTTGAAAAATAGAGATACAACAAAGCCTGTTGCCTTCTCTGAAAGATTTCATGTAGATGGATTCATAGAGACTGTGGAGTGGCTAGAAAATAATAATCCAGCTTACAAATACAATGAAGGCATAGATATGATTCTGCTTCCATATACACGTCAGGAAGATCCTGCTACTGGTAAGGAAGAGTATGACTTCAAACACATGCTGTGGTATTGTCTGGATGACATCATGAATCAAGGAATCAATCTGATTTCGTTCATGAAAAAAGCGATGGATGTTGTTAGTGAAGACATGTCCTATGAGGAAACAAAAGCTCATTTGAATATTGCAGTTTCTACTGGGCTTTTAGAGGCACCTAAAATCAAGGTATCAATCGTTAAAATGCCGGAACAATGGAAACTTCCTGAAGGAAGGAGAACCAAGGAACTTTGGGCTATCAAGATTAATGTAAACGGGGAGTCTTTCAACATCAAGGTTGGTTCAAAAGACCAAAGAATGGTGTATGTATGTACACTCATCAGACAGAAACTTGGTGAACATATGTACCTTCATGAATTCTTCAGAAACGGTAGAGGTAGATATTGTAAATTTACCAAGCAAGGTTCCAAAGAATGGCTAAGGGATGTTTACAATCTGCTTTTCCATCATCCAGCAAGGGATTTTAGTGATTGGATGGCAAGAGTGGATGACACTGAAAACAGGGGACGCAGCATCAACCAGGGAAAATCGCAGATTAATGCCTATATCAAGGATAGACTTAAAGCGTTTGAGTTGGATGTATCAGAAATGCCAATCATAGACAAAATGGAGGATGAACATCAAGATTCTTACTACACCACTTACCTTCAGCCTGAAGATATAGAGATACCGGAAGATTTTTTGTCCATTCCTTTATCAGTAAGATGATGCAGAAGCAATGGACTGCTAAAACTTTGCTCATAATTAAGGCTCCTGTATGAAAAAAGATCGTGAAACAGCAAGTAAATATCGCCAGCAGGCCCTGGAAGGAGATCTGATGGCAATGAACAACATGGGTGTGTGCTATGCACAGGGCATCGGTGTTGTGGAGAATCATGCCACTGCATTTGAATGGTACATGAAAGCCGCTACACTGGGCGATATTTATGCCTGTTACAATGTGGCAGAATGCTATTATTTAGGTGACGGGGTAGAACAGGACTACGAAAAAGCACTTCATAGGTATCTTATAGCTGCAGAAAAAGGAGATGTACAGTCACAGGTAAATGCTGTCAATGCCTATTATCTTGGGCAGGGAACCACAGAAAATCATGCCAAGGCTCATGAGTGGTGGCTCAAGGCTGCCCAGCGAGGACACTTGCAAAGATACTGATGAGAAGTTTTCCTTTCTTCTGTAGTCTGGGTCAAAGTGGGCGCAGATAAAGTAGGGGAGTGATTTTTTCATCAGGTTGTATTTGGCACTGTCCATGCGCTGGATACTGTGCAGGACTTCTGTCTGATTTCTGAGTGATGGCTCTGGGTGAGCAATCATCTTGAATAGGTCTATCATGTTGATAGATGTCAATTTTTCATTGGCAGCCACGATCTTGGTTCCCAATGATACAGTCTGCTCTTTCATACTAATAATGTTTTAATTGTTGTGCGAATTTTTGTATATAGAGAAATATATGGGTTTCTCGGCTTCTGGTCATTCCCTTGATGGATTCATTCTCCGCCAGGTAGTCATTGACTGATTGGATGATGACTCTTCTTCCCAGGGATTCGAGCCATACTGCTCCTCTTTCATCTGTGGAGTAGTAGTCCTCTGTTATGATGTTCTGGGCCAGCAATGAATATACGATATAGTCTATCCATACCCTGTAGAGCTCTATCACGTCATAGGAAAGTACGGGTCTTCCATACTCGTCACGGTGGAGAATGCCTATATAGGGATCTATGCCGCAGCGTATGAGTGCATTCTCTATCTTTCCATAAAGGATACCGTATCCATAGTTGAGCATGGCATTGGCTATATCGGTAGCCGGATGTTGTGAGCGTTCCTTGAACCGGTATTTCTCTGGTATGAACAGATTCAATGCCCGGAAGTATTCTTTGGAGGCATTGCCTTCGTAGGCTCTGAGATTATTGGCGATTTCTCTTACTGTGAATCCTTCAAGTGAATCCACCCTTGCGATGAGTTTGCTGATTTTGTTGCCAGCTTCCTGTACGGTGAGTTTCTTCTTTCCTGTATCTACCTGCAGCATGAGCAGCAGGGCCAGTTGGTTTTGCATCTTTTGGATGATGACCTTTTTGATCCATTCCACAGCATCCTGTGATGCTGTGAATATCAGCTGCCCTTTTCTGATGGTGGAGATAGAACCATATTTGTGACTCCATACGCAGCCCATTACGTTGCCACCTATGTCGATTAGCGTGACTCTGATGTCATTTTCAATGGCAAGTATCAAGGCGTCGGATGTGAGTAAGGCACTCTTGGCTACTAAGATGGAATCCACGTCTTTAACAGGTATGCGATGGCTTCCTGTTGAATTGTTGAGCATGAAAGCTCCATTGCTGATGCTAAGTTTAGCACCGTATGAATTTAATACGATTTCCATAGGCTCATGGTTTTAAATTTCTGAGTGCAAAGGTAGGGAGGGATTTTGAAATTATATTTCACTGGCTCAATTTTCTGGATTTTGATAATTGGGTATGATTTCTATACCTTATTATAAATAGGGCATTTTTCTTCTCTTCTTTAGAATCTAAAATATATAGGTATTGGGGTGATAGTTGAGATGCTGATTTATCTCCTTTCTGATGTTTCTTAGTGCTGAATCATTTCTTTTGGTGGTGGCTTGTCATTTGCCTTTGGGTTTCTGTTTTCTATTATAGTTAATAGAGCTAAATTTTTGAGCTAAAAATGGTAGAATATTTAAGAATAATTGGCTTGCATATCTCGAAAAATAGTCGTACCTTTGCACTCGCTAAGAAAAAGTTAATTTTCGGTTAAGAAAAGTGAAGAATTGTTTAGTAGAGTTCTTTAACTTATTGATAATCAGAATAGTCTTATAAGGTCGAGTACGAGACCATCTTCCACTACAATAAGGATTAAGACACATATATAAGTAAGTGATCTAAATTATTTTTATATATAAGTACTAACATGGCTCATTTTTCGTTTTATAGAAAAAGTAGAATT
>NZ_JBBNGE010000045.1:0-28506 GCF_040095255.1 Segatella sinensis
CTAAATTCAATGCAATTCTTGCTGTAGTACAACAGTAAGACGATTACTCATGCCCATAGGGGTGCTGAGTAGTTACGAATTATGTAATTACGGTTAAATATATATAAAAAGAAGGAACTTGGCATCTGGAATGATGGCAGGTTCCTTCTTTTTTTATATCTTTGCAGGAAAGTATTTTTTTACGTAAAAGAGCAGGAGTATGAATAAAAGTATACTTACCATATTGATGATGCCATGCATGATGTTTGCTGTGCCTATGGTTTCTTCGGCACGGACAGGTGCTGAGGAAATGATAGACATGGACGTGCAGAAGATTTCCTTGACTTATTCCGGAGGCGTGATGCATATCACCGGAGCCAACAGTCAGATAGTTACCATCTACAATCTGGCTGGTGTTGCCGTGAAGTCTTTCAGGGTAGAGGGACAGGACAAGCGCTTTAACCTTTCTCTCTCTGATGGTGTCTATATCATCAAGGTAGGAGCCTCCTTTACGAGAAAGATTCTGGTTAGACGTTAACTGTTGACTTCTTTTATCATTCATATACGTTTCGTGAAAATACTTAGAATTTTGCCATTCCTGCTCTGTTGGGGCATTCTGTCGTGTAAGCAGCATGAACCCAACGAAAATCAGAACTTGACGTTGGAATACTATCAGGAGCTGGTGAACCCAAACTATACAATCAATTCCAAAAAGGTAAGGAGATTGATGGATAGCTTGATGAACAATGATTCGGGTTCTACTGTTGCCGACTTGCATACCAAGAGATATTATCGCAATCATGGAGGGTTCCTTTGGGTTGACCGCCATGGAATAGATCATCGTGCAGATACGCTGCTGACCTATCTGCAGAAGGTGGATGAAATGGGATTCAAGACTAAGCATTTCTATGTGAATCAGATTACTCAAGATCTGGAAAGACTCCACAGCTTGAATCTGGGGGATGGCAACGAGGATATCAACCATGTGATGGCTCGTCTGGAATACAGGCTTACCAAGTCGTATTTGAGATATGTAGGCGGTCAGAGATTTGGATTCGTCAATCCTTCATTCGTCCTGAATCGTCTGGACAGCATTGCTCCCAATCCATACGATTCCATCAAGCGGGCTGTGAGATACCGTGGCCTTTTTGATGTGAAGATGCAGCATGCCAGTGATGCTTTTTTTCATCTTGCTCTTCAGCAGTTGAGAAGTAAGGTGGATGTTGATGGCGAAGAAACTGAGAAAAGCAGATTGGCGGCATTCTTGAAGGATGTTCAGCCAAAGTCTCCTTTCTATTATACGTTGCAGGAAAAATTGAAGTCGGAAGGTCTTGACAGAAATCAGAGAATGAAGATTCTTGTGAACATGGAGAGATGCCGGTGGAGGGAGGCTGACAGTCCTGCCAGACATAAGAAGTATGTGCTGGTTAATATACCATCTTTTCATCTTTATGCCATAGATGAGCAGGATACGCTTGCGATGAAGATTGGATGTGGCTCTACCAAGACCAAAACTCCGATACTGAACAGTTATATCAAGCGGATGGATCTGAATCCGAAGTGGTTTGTGCCTCGCAGCATCATGGTCAAGGATATGGTGCATCATGCAGGGAATCCGGCTTACTTCAATGCGCGCAATTACTATATCTCAGATCGTTCGACAGGTGAGGAAGTGAATCCGGCTCAGGTTACAAGAACCATGTTGCTTTCCGGTAAATATGGTGTGGTTCAGCGTGGTGGAAAGGGAAATTCGTTGGGAAGAATCATTTTCCGTTTCGACAATAACTTCTCCGTCTATCTGCACGACACATCGAGTCAGGCTGTTTTCAGCCGGGAAGACAGAGACGTTTCGCATGGATGCATAAGGGTAGAGAAGCCTTTCGAACTCGCTAAATTCCTGCTTCATGAGAAAAACGAAAAGCTTATCCAGAGAATCAACTATTCGATGACAGCCGATTCTCTTAAGATTAAGAAATTAGTGGTCGGGTCTGTAAAGGTGGAACCGCAGATTCCGCTCTTCATCACGTATTACACGCTTTATCCATTTGCCAAGGGCGTGGTAAGCTATCCCGATGTCTATGGATTTGATGGTGTGATATTCGAGCATTTGAGGAAATATTTGTAGCCGGGAATGTAGGCTAATATTAGAAATTAAAGAATTAGTATTATTAAATAGAAAAACTTCATGATACTCAGTGATTCTGAACTGGTAGAGATGCTTCGGGAACCACGCACCCGGCGAGAAGGATTCGCAGTGCTGGTTAAGCAGTATAGTGAAAAACTATACTGGAAGGTGCGTCGTATCGTGCTCAGTCATGAAGATGCTAATGATGTTCTTCAGAATGTATTCATCAAGGTATGGAGTAATCTGCAGAATTTTCAGGGAAAGTCTTCGCTTTCTACCTGGCTTTATCGTATTGCTGTCAATGAATCACTCGATTTCCTGAGAAAACAAAAACTGGCAGATAAAGTAAGTACTGATGAAGATGATTCCGTGGCATCCAGATTGATGAGCGACGAGTATTTTGATGGTGATGAAGTACAGACCAGGTTACAGGAAGCGGTGGCAAGATTGCCTGAAGTGCAGAGGACGGTTTTTAATCTTAAATATTTTGAGGAAATGAAGTATTCTGAAATTAGTCAGATCCTCAATACCAGTGAAGGTGCACTGAAAGCTTCTTATCATCTGGCAGTGAAAAAAATAACAGAATATTTGCATCTGTTTGATTAAACCTTATGAGATGTAAATCGTCTATTCAAATAAAAGAAGAAAGGATATTGCAATATGATGAACGAAGAGAAAAAAATAAATGATATTTTCGGCAAGGAAAACCATTTCAAGGTTCCTGAAGGTTATTTCGATAACTTTGCAGAACAGATGATGGCAAAGATTCCTGAGCAGGAAATTGATACTCCTGAAGTAACTGATAAGAACCGTCAGGAGAATAAGGCTAAGTTCGTGCATTTAAGCCTCTGGAGACGTTTACCTCTCAGAAAGATAGCTGCCGTCTTAGCCGTGACTGCTATGTTGGGTGGCGGTGTGCTTTACCAGCTTCAACAGGCAGAGAAGAAGCATCATGCATTGGCGCATAAAGAAACTCCAGCCATTGAGACTTCACACGTCACAGACGGGGATGATGCAGCCTTTGAGCAGATGGCTGATTATACAATGATGGATAGTCAGGATTTCTATGCTCAACTTGTTGCGGAGAATTGATGTAGAATAGATTAAAAAAGACATATAGATGAAAGAAGATAATAACAGCATGCATAGAACAAGACATCTAATCCTGATTATTATGTCAATTCTTGTGATGACCATGATGGGGCTGACCTGTTATGCCGGGAACTCCCAGACTCAGCGTCCGCCATTTGACCCGAAGCGTTTTGAGGCAGAATTGGAGCAGTATATCACAATCCATGCGAGCCTCACTCCGCAGGAAGCAAGTAAGTTCTTCCCGGTTTACCGCCAGATGATGAAGAAGATGCGTTCTTGTTTTGATGAGATGCGTAGGTATCATTTTGTCAATCCGGCAGACGAGAAAGGTTGTGCTGAGGCTATCCGCCGCCAGGATGAGTTGGATATCGAGATGAAGCAGTTGCAGCAGGAATATCATAATCGGTTTATGTATATCCTGCCAGCCAGCAAGGTGCTTCAGGTCATCAAGGCAGAAGAGAAGTTCCATCGTCAGGCGTTTAAGAGAGCCAGACAGTGGCACCAAAATCACCCTAAGCATGTGAAAAGATAATGTATAAAGTCGCAAAGGTGTTATTTATAGTAACATTTTTGCGATTTTATTTTGTTGTTTCCCCAAATTATAGTAACTTTGCACATCAGAAACAAAAATATATAATATAATAAGGTATGTACAGAACACAAACTTGTGGAGAGCTTCGTCTCTCTGATGCTGGCAAGGAAGTTACACTTGCCGGATGGGTACAGCGCTCAAGAAAGATGGGTGGTATGACATTCGTTGACTTGCGCGACCGTTATGGTATCACACAGTTGGTTTTCAACGAGGCAAATGATAAGGCCTTGTGTGATGCTGCCAATAAGCTGGGGCGTGAATATTGCATCCAGATCAAGGGTACAGTTAGTGAGCGACAGAGCAAGAATCCTAAAATGGATACTGGTGATATTGAAATCCTGGTAAAGGAGCTGAATGTGCTCTCTCTGAGTCAGACTCCTCCTTTCACTATCGAAGATAATACTGATGGCGGTGATGATATTCGCATGAAGTATCGCTATCTCGATTTGCGCCGTCCTGCGGTTCGCAAGAATTTGGAGTTGCGTCATCGTATGTGTATCTTGATTCGCAACTTCCTCGATTCACAGAACTTCATGGAGGTTGAAACTCCTATCCTCATCGGTAGTACACCAGAAGGTGCTCGCGACTTCGTAGTTCCTTCTCGTATGAATCCTGGTCAGTTCTATGCTCTTCCACAGAGCCCTCAGACTTTGAAGCAGCTCCTGATGGTAGCAGGTTTCGACCGCTACTTCCAGATTGCCAAGTGCTTCCGTGATGAGGACCTCCGTGCAGACCGTCAGCCTGAGTTTACTCAGATCGACTGCGAGATGAGCTTCGTAGATCAGGACGATGTTATCGATCTTTTCGAGGAAATGGCTCGCCATCTCTTCAAGGAGATTCGTGGTGTAGAGCTTCCTAAGCTGGAGCAGATGACATGGCATGAGGCTATGCGCCGTTTCGGTAGCGATAAGCCAGACCTTCGCTTCGGCATGGAGTTTGTAGAGTTGAAGGATGCTTTCACTGGCAAGGGTAACTTTTCTGTATTCGATGAGGCTAAATATATTGGTGGTATCTGTGTTCCTGGTTGTGCTGACTATAGCCGCAAGCAGTTGAACGAGTTGACCGACTTCGTAAAGCGTCCACAGGTAGGTGCCAAGGGTTTGGTATATATCAAGTATAATGCAGATGGTACTGTGAAGAGTAGCATCGATAAGTTCTACTCTCCAGAGGAGCTTGCAGAAATCAAGACTGTAATGGGTGCTAACGATGGCGACCTCGTTTTGATTCTGAGCGGCGACAATGCCAATAAGACTCGTATCCAGCTTTGCTCTCTCCGTCTTGAGATGGGTGATCGTCTGGGCTTGCGTGACAAGAACGTGTTCAAGTGTCTTTGGATTATTGACTTCCCTCTCTTCGAGTGGAGTGATGAGGAGCAGCGCCTGATGGCAACCCATCATCCATTCACTATGCCAAATCCTGATGATATCCCATTGCTTGACGAGCATCCAGAGCAGGTTCGTGCCAAGGCATACGACTTCGTCTGCAATGGTATTGAAGTGGGTGGAGGTTCTCTCCGTATCCACGATACTCAGTTGCAGGAGAAGATGTTCGAGGTTCTCGGTTTCACGCCAGAGCGTGCTGAGGCTCAGTTTGGCTTCCTGATGAACGCCTTCAAGTATGGAGCACCACCTCACGCAGGTCTTGCTTTCGGTCTTGATCGCTTCGTGAGCATTATGGCTGGTCTCGACAGTATCCGCGACTGCATCGCATTCCCAAAGAACAATTCAGGTCGCGACGTGATGCTTGATGCTCCTTCAGAACTGGACCCAAAGCAGCTTGATGAGCTGGAGATTAAGCTTGATTTGAAGGATTAATTATAATTGCACTGCATTTTTCTTGATGTAAGTCAAGAAATGCGGTGCAACTTCTTGTGTACAAGCACTTTTCTGCTTTAAAATGCTAAAATTTAAATTATTTTTTTTAATTTTGCATCAGAATAATTAAGGAAATGCTTAAGAAACAAACATTTCTCAAAACAAATTATTACTAAAGACATGGTAGAAAAGAAAGCAACAACTAAGACAGCTGCCAAGAAGACAGCTACTAAGAAGGCTACAGCAGCAAAGACTGCTACAGCTACAAAGAAAACTTCTACAGCTAAGAAGGAAGTTATTTATTTGACTGCTGAGAACGCAGGTTTCCGTGCAGGTGATGTTTACCAGGCATTGGCAGCAGCAGAACAGTCTCTCTCTTTGGAGGAGATTGCTAAGCAGGCAAAGATTAGTGTTGAGGATGCTATCCTTGGTATTGGATGGCTCTTCAAAGAGGGTAAGATTAAGGAAGAGGACAACAAGGTAGCTCTCGCTTAAATAAGAACCTTAAGAGTCGCAGTTTCTTAATTTAGTGGAAGAAACTGCGGCTTTTCTGTTTTTTATTCACTTTTCTTCCTGTTTACTCTTCTTTCTGTTCACTTTCCTTTGTCTTTATTCAAATTTCTTTTCACCATAACCATCTAGCATTATTTAAATGAAATTAGAACAAGAAATATTCAACGTTTTGGTTCAAGCCGGCAGTCAAGGTCTCAAGTTGGAGAAGATTGTCCGTCATGTTTATAATTCTTGTAACTCGATTTTTACCCCTCTTGATTATAGATATGTGTATGGTTTTGTTTCTCAGTATCTTATTAAGAATTCCAAGAATCCAAGTTCTATCATAGAGAAAGGCAAGGGATATGGAGTGTATCGTATCAACTATAAGAGTTCGGCTATGCAGCAGCTGATGCTTGATTTCTCTTCTGCCTCTATACAGAAAGAGGAGGATGACTGCGAGAACAGCAAGCAATCGCAGGAACTTGATCTCTTTGGTAATTGATAGAAGTCTGGTAAGTTGTCTAACTAAGTTAGTTACGTTGTCTAACTAAGTTAGTTACGTTGTCTAACTAAGTTAGTTACGTTGTCTAACGAAGCTAGTTGAGTTGTTGTTAGAAGCAACGTAAGTCATCGAAAGGAGCAATAGAAGTTGTCCGAAGGAGCAATGGAAGTTGTCTGAAAGATTAATTCTTGTTTCCGGGGTCATAGTCTTTTCAAAGCACACAACAGCTGTTGTACGCTTGCACAACAGCTGATATGCGAGTGAAATACACCTGTTGGGCACCAACTTGATTTTTTTCGTTTTCCTGATGGGGGAATCTGTCAGTTTGTTCGTATTATAATTGTATGATGAATTATGGAATGAGCATTTCTATTAAATGCATTTCTATACTTTAGGTTTAGTAATAACAAACAATTTTAAATAACGGACATATGGCTAGAAGATATTTATTAGGTTTTGATGTTGGTTCAAGTTCTGTAAAGGCATCTCTTACAGATGTAGATAGTGGTGAGATTGTTGCTTCTGCATTCTATCCAGATCATGAAGCACCTATCATGGCAGTAAAGGCAGGATGGGCTGAACAGGATCCGCAAATGTGGTGGGACAATGCCAAGTTGGCTCTCAAGAAGATTATGGTGGAGTGTGGTGCCAAAGGTGAGGATATTCTTGCTATCGGTATTTCCTATCAGATGCATGGTCTGGTTTGTGTGGATAAGAACCAGCAGGTTCTGCGTCCATCTATCATCTGGTGCGATTCCCGTGCAGTTCCTTACGGCGAGAAAGCGTTCCATGATTTAGGTGAGGATCTCTGCTTGCGTAATCTGCTCAATTCTCCAGGTAACTTTACCGCTTCCAAACTGGCGTGGGTCAAGGAGAATGAACCTGAGCTTTTCGATAAGATAGATAAGATTATGCTCCCTGGTGATTATCTGGCAATGAAACTTTCTGGTGAGGCTCAGACTACTATCAGCGGACTTTCTGAGGGTATGATGTGGGACTTCAAGGCAAAGAAACCAGCCAAGTTCCTGCTTGATTATTTCGGATTCGATGAGAGTATGCTCGCAGATATTGTTCCTACCTTCTCTGTTCAGAGCGTAGTCTGCAAGGCTGCTGCCGAGGAACTTGGTCTGAAGGAGGGAACTCCTATCTCTTACCGTGCTGGTGACCAGCCGAATAATGCAGTCAGCCTGAACGTGTTCAATCCTGGTGAGATTGCCAGCACCGCAGGAACTTCCGGAGTAGTCTATGGTGTGCTCGGTGATGTCAATTACGATCCAAAGAGTCGTGTCAATACCTTCGCACATGTTAACTATACAACGGAACTCGACCGTCTGGGAGTGTTGCTCTGTATAAATGGTACTGGTATCCTGAATGCTTGGGTACATCGTAACATCACGCCTGATGTAAGCTATGCAGATATGAACGATATGGCAGCTGGTGTGCCTATTGGCAGCGACGGTGTGAAGATTATTCCTTTTGGAAATGGAGCAGAGCGCGTATTGGAAAATCGTGAAGTGGGCTGTTCTATTCGTGGCTTGAGCTTTACCAAGCATAATCGTGCCCATATCGTAAGAGCAGCACAGGAAGGCATCGTATTCAGTTTCTGCTATGGTATGGAGATCATGCAGCAGATGGGTATGGATATCAAGAAGGTTCATGCAGGAAAGGCAAACATGTTCCTCAGTCCTCTGTTCCGTGATACCCTGGCTGGTGTGAGTGGTGCAACCATTGAGCTTTACGAGACCGATGGTAGTGCTGGTGCTGCCAAGGGAGCTGGTATCGGAGCCGGAATCTATAAGGATCACGATGAGGCATTTGCATCTCTTAAGAAATTGGCGGTAATTGAGCCTGATGAGGCAAATCGCAGTGCTTATCTTGAGGCTTATGCTGACTGGAAAGCTGAACTTGGAAAGCTCTAAGTTTTGCATTGATACTGGGATACGGGAAGTGCTCGAATAACACGAGTTTTTTCAAAATATGGTAAAGGATGGAATAATTTTCCATCCTTTATTTGTTTAAACCAATTATTTTTATTACTTTTGCGGAATATTATATAAAAAGGTATAAATATGGCTCATAAAAATAATCATTTGGTAATTATGGCAGGTGGAGTAGGCAGTAGATTCTGGCCTATGAGTACCGTGGACAAGCCTAAGCAGTTTATTGATGTCTTAGGAACAGGTCGTACACTTTTACAGCTTACATTCGATCGTTTTGAGGGTGTCTGTGACCCGGAGAATGTTTGGGTAGTAACCAATAAAAAGTATGCAGCCTTGGTTCACGAGCAGTTGCCTGAAATCTCTGAGGGTAATATTCTGCAGGAACCATGCAGAAGAAACACAGCTCCTTGCATCGCCTATATCAGTTGGCGAATCAAGGAAAAGGATCCTTATGCAAATATTGTTGTATCACCTTCTGATCATATCGTTACCAATGCCAGCGAATTCAGAAGAGTGGTAACATCTGCCTTGAAGTTTACTGGTGAGACTGACAGCATTGTTACTTTGGGAATGAAGCCTACTCGCCCAGAGACAGGTTATGGCTATATTCAGGCAGATCTCCGTACCCCTTCAGCCCGTAACAAGGAAATCTTCCGTGTTGATCAGTTCAGGGAAAAACCAAATTTGGAGACAGCTACTCAATATGTTCAAGATAAGAGTTTCTTCTGGAATGCCGGTATCTTCGTGATGAGTGCCGCAACCATCGTCAATGCCTTCCGTGTTTACCAGCCAAGCATTGCCAAGATTTTCGAGAGCATGCGCAGTATTTATGGTACAGACAAGGAGCAGGCTGAAATTGATCTGCGTTATCCTGAATGCGAGAATATCTCTGTTGACTATGCTATCATGGAGAAAGCGGAGGAAATCTTCGTGATGCCTGCCGACTTTGGATGGAGTGACCTCGGTACATGGGGAAGCCTCCTGGCACAGAGCCATAAGGATATGTATGGCAATGCACTGATTGGAGATAATATCCTGATGGTGGAATCCAAGAACAATATCATTCATACCATGAATGAGAAGAAGGTTGTTATCCAGGGCCTGGATGGCTATATTGTTGCAGAGGAAGACGGAACATTGCTTATCTGCAAATTGTCTGAGGAACAGCGAATCAAGATTTTCTCAGGTAGTGAGAAGTAATGATTGATATCTATATATACAAAAAAACTCTCCATTGAAGGTTGAACCTCAATGGAGAGTTTTTTGTATATATGTGCTTCTGAAAGAAGTTTATTTTTTCTTGATACCCTTATAGGCAATAAAGGCTACGACGACTACAGCCAATGCTAAGATGACATAACCAATCTCGTGGCTATAGTGTACAGCCTGTTGATAAACGTCATGAGTTGTCTTATAATCGGTGTATTCGTAGATACCCCATCCGATGGTTGCCAAAACAGTGTTCCATACACCTGCACCGATAGTGGTGTAGAGCAGGAACTTGCCCACGTGCATTCCTGCCAATCCTGCAGGAATACTGATGAGCTGGCGAACGGCTGGCACCAATCTTCCAAAAATGGTAGAGGCTGCACCATGCTTGCGGAAATACTCCTCAGCTACTTCTACCTTTTGGCGGTCGATCAGGCACATGTGACCGATTCGGCTATCAGCAAAGCGGTAGATGATAGGGCGACCTACCCATTTAGCCAAATAGTAGTTGATGAGGGCACCCAGGTCTGCACCGATGGTAGCAAACACGATGACCAGAATAAACGACATTCCGCTGTTTGGATCCATGGCTTTCCATGCTGCAGGTGGAACAACCACCTCAGATGGGAAAGGAATGAAAGAGCTTTCGATTGCCATAAACAGCGCAACCACCCAATAATTCAAGTTATCCAGAATCCAAAGAAAAAGATCTGCAGTATTCATAATTATTAATTATATTACTTATTCTGCTTTGCCCAGGTATCCTTCAAGCCCACAGTCTTGTTGAATACTGGCTTCTCGTCTGTTGTGTCGAGATCAGCCATGAAGTAACCGATGCGCTGGAACTGGAGATACTCTCCCGGCTTCTTGGTTGCAGCATACTCCTCTACATAGCATTCCTTGAAATCGTGATAGCTCTCTGGGTTGAGCAATTCACGGAAGTCGCGCTCGTCAGCAGATGGGTTTTCGATGGCGAAGAGACGGTCGTACTCGCGTACTTCTGCCTTTACGCAGTGGTCAGCAGATACCCAGTGAAGAGTACCTTTTACCTTGCGGTTGGCACCTTCCATTCCGCTCTTGCTGATAGGGTCGTATTCAGCCTGAATCTCTGTGATGACACCGTTCTCGTCCTTGGTACAGCCTGTACACTTCACGATATAGGCATTCTTCAAGCGAACTTCCTTTCCAGGAGTCATACGGAAGAACTTCTTTGGAGCATCCTCCATAAAGTCGGCACGCTCAATCCAGAGGTTCTTTGAGAAGGTAATGGTATGTGTGCCATCTGCCTCGTTCTCTGGGTTATTGATTGCCTCCATCTCCTCGCTCTCACCCTCTGGATAATTGGTGATGACGAGTTTCACAGGGTCGAGTACGGCACTTACACGGCAAGCCTTCTTGTTCAAGTCCTCACGAACTGAAGCCTCCAGAAGAGCCATATCATTGAGGGCATCGAACTTGGTATAACCGATGCTGTCGATGAACATGCGGATACTCTCTGGTGAATAACCGCGGCGACGCATACCGCAAAGTGTAGGCATACGAGGATCGTCCCAGCCATTTACCAGATGCTCATCTACCAGAGTATGGAGCTTACGCTTGCTCATTACTGTATAAGTGAGGTTCAAGCGGTTGAACTCAATCTGGCGAGGACGGTTATCGTTCAATACGTCATCGCTGCCATCCATCTCCTTCAGGAAGTCGACGAACTTGTTGTAGAGTGGACGGTGAGGAACAAACTCCAAGGTACAGATAGAGTGGGTAACACCCTCGAAATAGTCGCTCTGTCCGTGTGCGAAGTCGTACATTGGATAAGCGTGCCACTTGGTACCTGTACGGTGGTGAGGAGTTTGGATGATGCGGTACATGATTGGGTCGCGGAAGTGCATGTTTGGATTAGCCATGTCAAGCTTCGCACGAAGTACCATGCTTCCTTCTACAGCCTCAGGAGTGTTCATTTGCTCGAAGAGGGCAAGGTTTTCCTCAATAGGACGGTCGCGATATGGGCTGGCAGTACCAGGGGTAGTAGGAGTACCCTTCTGGGCTGCAATTTCCTCAGCAGTCTGCTCGTCGACATAAGCATGTCCCTTCTTGATCATCCATACAGCAAACTCCCACAACTTCTCAAAGTAGTCTGAAGCATAATAGATGTTGCCCCACTTAAAGCCGAGCCACTGGATGTCTTGGAGGATATTTTCTACGTATTCGTTGTTTTCCTTACTTGGGTTGGTGTCATCAAATCTGAGGTTGCAGACACCCTTGTATTTTTCGGCTACACCGAAGTCCATGCAGATGGCCTTGGCATGACCGATGTGAAGGTAGCCGTTAGGCTCTGGTGGAAAACGGGTCTGGATTCGACCAGCGTTCTTACCTTCCTTGAGGTCTTCCTCAACCAACTGTTCTACGAAAGAGATGCTCTTTGTTTTCTCCTCGATTTTGTTTTCTTCATTAATTGCCATATTCTATAGAATTACTTTATTATTTTCTAAAACCAGTATTTTTCTCGTTTGATGGTGCAAAGATACAAATTTTATTATAAGTACGGAAATTCTTAGGCTCGAAATTTAAGAAGAAATGTAGGAAAGTAAGAAAATATGTTTTCTGAGGGGGAAAATATAGTGAATAACAGTTAAAGAAAGCGCCCAAAAATACAAAGAAAGCGCCTCCACACCATGTGGGGGCGCTCAGCTTATGATGAATATGTATCAGATGGAAGAATTACTTCTTCTCTTCTACTGCCTTTCTGTAAGTCTCGTTCTTGACGATGAGAGTTCCTTCTTCTGTATCAACAGATACCATATCTTTTACATCTGAATCGAGACCCTTGCGGATGAGGTTGATGTTGGCAGATGGACCCTGTGGCTTGACATCCATATCCCACTTGAAGTAGTCCTTGTCAAGACCAGTGGTCTTTACAGTAAAGTCTGCGTTGACAGTAATGATGCGCTTTCCGTCAGCACTCTTGTATTCACCAGCAACAGCCTGCTGGAATGCTGAGTCTGTAACCACCTCTTCTACCTGAGTTGCAGGGGCTGCAGCTGGTTTCTTTTCTGTGCATGCTGTGAAGGCAAGCATACCCATGGCAATAGCCATCAATGTAAGTTTCTTCATAATCTTGATCTTTTAATTATTGATGTTTTGAAAATATTACTTTCTTTAGAATGTGAAAAGCATGATCAGACTTGTAGTAAACATTGTTGCTATGCTGATCAGTCCTACTGATATGGGGAGATAATCATACTGGATGTTTTTCTTGCCGTTCAGAAACTCCTGGGTGTATGATCTTGCCCAATGGTTATAGGCATAGAATACAATCGATGCCATAATGAAGCCAATAAGAACTCCTACCAGCAAATCGCCAGGATAATGTACTCCCAGATAGGCACGAGAATATGTTACCAGTGCAGCCCAGAACGCCAGGAATATATTCAGCTTTCTGTTTCTTACCAGATACATGGCGAATATGGCTACTCCCCACGAGTTGGCGGAGTGGGAGGACGGAAATCCGTATCTGCCGCCCCGGTATCCATCAACCACGTGTACCATATAGGATATGGAGTTGTCCAAGTTGCTTGGGCGGAGACGTCTTACCAATGGCTTGAGTAAGCCTGATGCTGTCTGGTCACAGAGCAATACGAGGAGCGCTATTGCTAGAATAGTGACTATCGTTACCTTCCAGTGGAAATTCTTAATCATCACGAAGATGAACGCTGCATAAAATGGAACCCATGTGAATCGGTTGCTCACCAAAACCATAAAGTAATCGAATAGTTCGTGGTGCATGCCATTGAAAAATAGCAATATCGTTGTATCTATCTGTTCTAGATAATGAATGAGTTCTAGCATAGTTGCCTTTACTATTTTTGTTGATATTTATATTCTCTTTTTTACTATCATTCAAAATGTTGTCTATTTCTTGGCTAAGTCATCGTATATCTTCTGGAGATAGGCTTGACCTCGTTTCAGATTAAAGCCTTTTTCGTCTTTGTCATATACGATTCGCTTGGCTCTGTTGTCGTAGATGAGCGAGTTCTCTTCTGAAACAATACCAAATGCATCGTTCACCGCAAAGAATGCGAATTTAGGTGTGGCATCACTCATCATGTTCTTACTGAAAGTGAATTCCCTGTGCTCTACTCCCAGCTGACCGAGCAGGGTGGCTGCAATGTCATGCTGTGAACCGATGATGCCCACTTTCATAGGGCGCGAGATAGCTCCACCTGCCAGGATGAGTGGAATCTGGTAACGGCTACGGTCGTGATCGTTCAGATTTTCCTTGTAACCTCCCACATGGTCTGGTACGAACACGATAAGCGTATTCTTCCATCTTGGCAGTTTGCGGTATTCCCTGACGATAGCACCCATTACGCTGTCGGTGTAGGCGAAAGCATTCAGACGCTTATCTTTCAATCTGTGGTAAGGCACCTCGAAAGGCTCGTGGCTGCTGGAAGTCTGCAATATTCTCAGCATAGGACGCTTCTCATTCTGCTGTGCCTTGATATCTTCCATCATTTTGGCTGCCAGGATATGGTCTGGCACACCCCATTTGCTCAGCTTGTCTTCTATCGGGAAGTTGGCATCAGAAATGATATGCTGATAACCCTGAGAAACAAGATAGGAGCGCATGTTGCAGAAATCTGCATCTCCACCATAATAATAGGTGGTTTTGTAATTCTTGTATTTCGCCAGGTTGCGGGCTATGGATGGCAACTGACTAGTCTTGCGTGGATAGCGCATGATGCTGGTTGTGGGCTGTGCAGGATAGCCGCTCAATATGGAAACCATGCCTCTGTCCGTACGGAAACTGTTGGCATAGAATCTTGTAAATAGAATACTCTGCTGGGCGATGGAATCCAGGCATACTGCAACATCCTTGTATGAGCCCATGGATGGCATGATGTCGCTGGCAAAACTTTCCATGATGACAATGAGAATATCAGGAGTTCCCTTCTTGAAAGTTGCCTCATTGAGCAAAGGGTAGGTGTTCTCATCGCTTGTACTTGTCATTGTTGCGAATATCTTGTCAGCCTCTTTATCTTTCATGAAGCGATACTGTGAAGCGAAGTCCTCCTGGTGAGTGATTGATTCAAACAGGCTGAACAACGGATTCACGGCTGAGTGGTTCAGATAGGCATTCTGGCTGAAGTATGCCTGTCCTGTGTTCATCGTAGAAACGGTGATGCCACCTCTGATAGGCAGGAAGAGTAAGCCTGTGAGCAGGAGGAGTATGATGGATGTACGGCCACGATGGCGGTCAAAGTCATCGAATCGGTTTCTTTTACCACTGCCGAATCCTCCATATCCATAGCTGTAGCGACTGTATTGCTGGCGTTTCTCGCCTCGCATTCGTAAAGTGAACCAAACTCCAATGGTCAGGACAATCAATATGACAATTGAAAGAATCACTTGCCAGATGCTTACACTGGCGATGGCATCAGCCGGTGAAGTGAAGAAGTAGAAGAGTGGAGTACTGTCCAATGGATACTTCCAGTATGGATAAAGACTTGCGTTAAGCAGGAAACTGCAAGTGATGAAAAGTGAGGCAATTATGAAGTAGATGTTCATAATTGGTTTAACCAGGTCTCTTTTCAGCCATACCACGGCAATGGAAAGAAAACCAGGAATCACAGATAAGTAACCAGCCATCGATAAATCGAGTGGAAGTCCATGCCAGATAACAGCAGGCAACTCCGTGAAGATATTGTCGACAGGTTGTGTGGCAGAACCCTTTTCCAAAAAGAGGAACAGCGGCTTCTGCAAAACAAACAATACTACAAACGTAGCATAAGTCTTAACAAACCATATAATTTGCTTCATACGAACGTTGAACTTTTCTATATTTAATGTTTAAAATTTCTATATTAATAATGTATCTGTATGCAAAATTAGGAATAATTTTCGAGATAGACAATTATTTTTATAGTTTTTTTCAAAAAAGTGCCAAAAAATTTGGTAGTTTAATAATTTTGCCGTATCTTTGTTGTATTAATTTATTACGCATTATGGCTAAGTATAACATTCAACCCAAAAAAGAGAAGTCAGCGAGATATCAAACCTTGCTGAGTGAGGAGACTAAAGACCGCCTCCGTGATGAGATTATCCGTCTGATTGTAACGGAGAGAAAATACAAGGATCCTGAGTACAACTCTAAAAAGTTGGCTGAGGACCTGAGCACGAACTCTCGTTATATTTCGGCAGTGTGTGCAACTCGATTCCACAAGAATTATTCAGAGTTGGTTAATGATTATCGTGTGAACGATGCAATGTCGCTGCTCACAGATAAGCGCTATGCAAAGATGAGCGTGGAAGATATTAGTGAGATGGCTGGATTCAGCACTCGTCAAAGTTTCTATGCAAACTTTTACAAGCGTCTGGGCATAACCCCACGTCAGTATCGCCTCGAACATTCACAGCATAAGTAACTTCTTATAGAAGCAATGCCGCTCATATAAAAATGGCAGTACAGGACAGTTTCTTGTACAGCCATTTTTATTTTGTATTACAATCTGTATTCGCTGGCATTTAAGAGAGATAATCATCAGACTTTATTTTCTAAGAAAATGCTTGAGCACCTTACTGGTAGTATTCTTTGATATCTGGCGTATCGCCTTGTCTCTGATCTGGCGCACACGCTCTCGCTTCAGCTGCAGGTCTTCTGCTATTTCTGCCAGTGTTTCATGTGCCATTCCTATACCATAGAACTTAGAGATGACTATGCGGTCGCGTTCTTTCAGTTCTCCAACGCAACGTTCCAAGTCGTTGAGCATCTGAGCGAAAGCCGTATTGTCGTCTGCCGGCTGGGCATCCTTGTTGATAAGGATGTCGAGTAGGGTGTACTTGTTTCCCTCAGTGATAGGGGCATCGATGGAAACAGCTTTTGCAGCATTGCGTGGAGCATGCTTTTTCTGATCCTTTGGTACACGATAGAGTGCTGCCTGCTTGTCGATTGTCTGCTGCATCGCCTTGCGAATGAAAGGGGATGCATAAGCCACAAACTGCGAACCGCGTTCGGCATCGTATTTTTGAGCTGCCGTGAGCATCGCCAAAGTTCCTTCGCTAACCAAGTCATCGAAGTCAACACCATTACCACGATAGTGGTTGGCTACCGATTTTACGTAGTTGATGTTATCGCTTACCAACTTATTGATTTCTTTCTCTGTCATATCTCCTTTGGGTCTTTTAATTCATGAATGATGTTTATGATACAATTTTCTGCCGAGAGAAACTCTTGCGTGATTGCGTAGTGTGCTCTCTCTACTGCAAAAATACAGAGAAATATTTGAAGAAACAAATTTTGCTCCCAAATATTTCTCATTTTAACATTCTGCAATACCTATTTGCATAGTCCGGCGTACGGACAATACTCGCAACGTTTCTTGTCGCAGGTAGGACGCAGTGGCAATGCGGGATTGTAGATGTCGGCAATCAGACTGCGGAGATGCGCCATGAAGTCTTCTTCATACGGTGTGATATCTTCTATCTTTTCCCTGCCTAGTTTAAGGGTTGGGTCATAGTCTTCTGCACCTGCATTCTGTATGAACAGCAAGCCTGGTGACACGGGGTCCTGTGCTGAATTGTATCTTTTGCTGTTCTTGATGATCATCGAGTAGAGGAAAGCCTGCAGATAATAATCCGTATGCTTGCTCAGTGCCTGGGGAGTTGCCGAGAACATCTCATCTATATCCTTAGGATGGGTTGTCTGTGCTCTTCCCGTCTTGTAATCGATGACTCTGATGCGTTCAGAGATGTTCGATATAGGAGAAATGGCATCCAGACGGTCAATGAAACCACCGATCTTGAACTGCTTTTCGCCCCTGCTTGTGTTGACATTCAGTGTATCTGAAACTACCAATTCCATACCGATGATGGTAAATGGTGTCTGGCGTCTGTCTATGGAGATGAGCTGTCGCAAATAGCTGGCTATTACCTCCTTGTTGATGAGTTGCAGACCGTTGTATTTCGGATGATAGTCGTTGTTGCCTACCTTGAAGAGCTCTTCTCTGAAGGCCTGATCTACCAGTCTATCTACCAGCATCTTATCCTTCATTGCCTGGTCCAGGATGTCTGCAGTGATGACGATTGGGCGGATGAGCTGCTGCTTTCCTTTCTCATCTGTCTGGATATCGCTCTTGCTAGCAAAGCCATAGTAGAAAAGTTCGGCTGCCCGATGGAAGATGTTTCCGAAGATGCGGTTATCTACTTCGTCTTCATCTATTTCATCCGGTTCCAGCAACCCCTTTACATATTTATAATAGAACTGCTTCTGGCATCTCTGGTATGTATTGAGAAAAGTAGGTGTGAGCATTCTTACGTCGTCAAGTACCTTCATCACTTCTTCGGTCTTTGGCTCTTCGTCGTATGCCGGGCGAAGGGGCTTCTGACCGGCGATGAGGGTCTTGCGAACGATAGGATGCTGACTTTCTACCATCAGCTGGAGCATGAATCTGCTCATCTCGCCCGATTGACCATCTTCCGTAGCATTGTTGTAGGTAAGCGTGATGTCGTGGGCACGCTGCAACATACTGTGAAAGTAGTAGGCAAAGATGGCTACCTTGTTTTCTACGGTGGTGAGACCATAAGCTTTGCGCAGGGAGTAAGGGATGAATGAAGAATCGTTCACGCCCTTTGGAATTTTGCCTTCGTTGCAGGATAGAACCAGAATATGATCGAAATCGAGGTTTCTGGTTTCGAGTACACCCATTACCTGTATTCCTTCTGCCGGCTCGCCATGGAATGGTATGCTTGTGGTCTGGATGAGCTGCTGTATCAGTCGCTCCAGAGTGATGGTATCTACCTCTAGGTCGCCGGATGTGATGAGTTCCTGCAGGCGGTTGAGTAGGGTGTAGGTGCGATAGAGTGATTCGTGGAATAGCGGATCATTCAAATCCTTTGCCTGGGTTCCTATCATGCGCAGAATATCAAGCAAGTAGCTGATGAGCTGCTTGTTGTAGCTGCTTTGCGTGGCTTCTGCCGTCTGCTCTTCCAGGTTTCTGAAAAGCAGAGAGAGTCCTTCGTCTCCATCCATGCTGAGGAAATCGCGCGATGGGTAGAAGCGTTTCTGCTCTTCCAGCTTTTCAAGCAGGTCGGCATACCGTGAGCTGATGAATCTCGTATAGGGATGGCGCAATGCTGTGAGCACATAATGAAGACGGTAGGTCTCGCTATGCTGTGGATGACCTGTTCCTTGCAACTGGATGAGCTGCTGGATGAGACTGTAGAAAGGTGTTTGCTGCAAAGGATAGCCTATCGTGATATTGACGCTTTTCACCTCTTCCGGAAGTGAATGTATCACACTCTGCAAGAGGTTTTCGTCGCTCAGTACGATGGCTACATTGCGCCCCATCTTGTAGCGGTTGTGCTCCTTGAGCCAGGCGTTTACGTATCTGGCCTGGATGTTCTCTGTTGGTGCAGATATGTAGGTGATATCCTTGTTCTTCGACATGTTGTCGTAGATGTCTTTCTGCGGATAGCTGGCAAGTTCGTTGGGATAGTGCTTCAAATACTGACGGATGTAGTGGCCGGCTTCATTTTGTCCCTCCATATAGTACTTGTCGTAATCCCAGTAGAAAAGGGCTTTGCCCTGTTTCAGCAGTCGGTCGCATAGTGTCTGTTCTACTATCTGCATCATATTGAAACCGATGAAGAGATACTTCTTGTAATGGAAGTCTATATCTTCATCGTTTACTACCTTGCGATAGAGTGCTCCTTCATAAGCCAGTTGCTGTTCGGCCAGTTTCTGGTTGAATCCTACGTAGATATCGTAGAAATGTGACCATAACTGCAGAAATCGCTTCTTCAGTTCTGTATTGTGATCATCAGAGAAATTGCTGAAGAATTTCTTGATCATTGCTTTCTGATAGTCTGTGAGATAAGAAACATCGTCGAGTTCATGGATGTCACTCAGATTGGCAAAGAGCAGTTTGGCATCTACCATGTTCTTATCTACATCGTCAAAATCGGCAAGGAGGAGCTGCCCCCAACCGTAAAAGTGATCGAGGGTCTCATCAATGCCTGTGCATGCTACGAATACCTTGTGCAGGTCGCAGATAGACTTGATTGGGTCAGCAACCTTCAGGTCGGAGTGTCGGCGGAAGAGGTCGCTGATGGTGATGTATGTGGGAGTCCAGATTGGCTTGCCGGCCAATTGCGCCAGATAGGTATTGAGGAAGAGCGCTGCACGCTTGTTTGGAAAAACCACTGCGATGTCGCTCATGTTGGTGCCGTATTTTGCCAGCATATCCTGGGCTACTGTTTTCAAGAATGCTTTCATTGTATATTGTTTTTTATTATCTTTGCATTTCTTTTATTCATCTATAATACTTCTTCTATTTTGTTCGGATAAACATACCAGAGGTATCCCTTGACATGAGCATGTCCCATACTTTCGAGCAGCTTCATATAGCCTTTTATCTGGTCGTGGTACTCCGGCTTCGGTTTACCGAATTTGAAATCTACTACCACGGTTTCGTGCTCATCTTTCATCACTCGGTCTGGGCGATGCTCTACCATGTTCCCGTCCTTGTCTGTGCTGATGATGGAACACTCGTTGAAAACATTCCATCGGTCGGAGAACCAGTCGCTTACCTTGTCTGATTCCAGACGTTTGCGAATCATCTTCTCAACTCTGTCTCGCGAGATGTTTTCATCGTAGAGAACTCCATCAAGTTCCAGCTGTTTCAGTGCTCCTTCAATATCATCTCTTGTGCGGATGGTAGAGAAGAGACTGTGCAGTACTGTACCCATCTTGATATAGAATTTCTGCTGTTCTTCCTGTTCATCTCCTTTGATGAGATCGCGGCTCTTGTTACTCTGTCTGAATTCTGGAAGCTTAGGTGATACATTGATATCTATCTGCATCATTTCTGCAGGCATGGTAAAGACATTTCTGTTGATTTTCATCTCCATCTTTACTTTTTGCTTGGGTACCACCGGTTCGCCATATTTAAAGATGATGTCGTTGGTCTTGCTGTCTGTACCGATGCCTTCCAACTCTACATTTACCGCGTCGGTAAGCATTTCGTATGCTTCTTTCTCTGCATTTTGCTTCAGCTTCTCAGCAACAGTTTCCAGTGATTTTTCGATGATTCCCGAACGGTACGCGGTAGATGCGCGTTTGCCGAAGACATAGAGATTATGACTGGCTCTGGTGAATGCCACATAGAGCAGGTTCAGATTATCTACGATGTTCTGCAGATGCTCGTGATGATAGTCATCTTCATAGATGCTTCCTTTCATCTGTTTGGCACTGAAATCTACAGGAACCAGAGGCAGTTCGTTGTAAGGAGCTTCCTGAGGAGTACACCAGATGGTATTGGCTTTCTCCAGCTGCCAGTCGCAGTATGGCATGATGACATGGTCGAATTCCAGTCCCTTACTCTTGTGGATGGTGATGAGTCGGATGCCCTCGATGCCGTCACTATGGATGCTTTTTTCGTGGAGATTGTTTTCCCATTCCTGGAGAAACGCCTCGATGTCGCTGCTGTTGTCTGTCAGGAAGGAATTCAACTTGTCGTAGAAGGCACATACGTAGGCACTTTGTACTTTCATATCTTCTATCTCGCTAAGGTGAAGTTCCGTAAACAGTCTTTCGGTCAGGTCGAGTAGAGGCATCTCCAGCAATTTCTGTCGATTCTCTGTGATCAGCTCAACCACCTTTTCATCATTGAGATAAGTATGGGCAAACTTCAAGAGTGTGGCGCGGGCAATATCATCGGCAGGGTGCATCAGCAGCTTCAGGGCTGTGATGAGTATCTGTACTGCCTGCGAAGCGTCGAGGCGGAATGCCTCGTCTGAAACCATCTCATAGTCTGAATGCTCCATAAAGTAGGCTGCGATATCCTGGATGGTGCGGTTGTTGCGCACGAGGATAGCGATACGGTGGGTGGGAACACCACGTGCAGTCAACTCATCTACTGTTTGCAGACAGAGTTGCATCATGCGGTCTTCTTTATTTTCTGCATCATTTTCATCGTCCTCTTCCTGTGTCTTGAGGAGTCGCACCTCCACATATCCCTGCACCTTTTTCTTCTCCGGAACTTCCTGTTCTACATCGGCATAGGCTGTAAGCAGTTGCTGGGCAGTTTCCGGTATCGTTTCTGCCAGTTCGTTATATTCCTGCTGGGCGGCTTCTACGAAGAAGGCATTGTTGAAGTTGATGACATTGCGGTCTGAGCGATAGTTGGTGGCAAGGGTCTCTACATCCAGTTGTTTCTTCGGATTGTCAAACTGGTCTTCTATGTTGTTGAGAAGTCGCCAGTCGCCCGAACGCCAGCGGTAGATGCTCTGTTTCACGTCGCCTACAATCAGATTGCCTGCATCTTCGCGGCTCATCGTTTCTTCCAACAGCACCTTGAAGTTTTTCCACTGTATGGTGCTGGTATCCTGAAACTCGTCTATCATCACGTGGTTCAGCTGGGTACCGATTTTCTCGAAGATGAAAGGTGAGTCGCTGCCTTGGATGAGTGAGTGAAGCAATGTCTGTGTGTCGCTGAGCAGGAAGCGGTTAGCCTCCTGGTTCATTTCTCTCACCTTCTTGTCTATGCTGCCCAAGAGGCGCAGCTGGTTGAGGTGCTTGATGGTGAGGTTGGCGCTCTTGTACATTCTTTCCAGCATGTGGCGATGCTCTTCCGAAAACTGGAGAATCGGATAGAGAGTATTCACCACATGCTGATAGAGTGGAGAATTGTTCTTGACTTCCGACTTCTTGACCCAGTTTTCCGGACTTGCCATACATTTATTTAGAGTCATGTTGTTGACGTCATCGTCTCCGTATTTTCCATTTCTCAATTTGTTGAAGTAGCTCCAGATACCCCTTGTCTTGTTGTTGAGGTCATCAGCCGAATATCCTTCCTCTTCCAGCGCATCGAAAAAGGAAGCTGCGATTTCTTCGAATTTTTCTTTAGCCTGGTTTCGGGTGTCCTTCATCTTGTCTTTGAATGCTTCGAAGAAGCCTTCTTCTTCCATTCGTTTTGACAGCTCGTCGGCGTGCTCCTTGTAGTAATCACGGAAGATGTGCTCACCAAAGGACTTGATCTGGCCGATCACATTCCAGCTCTTGTCGTCTGCGATGTTTTCCTTGATGTAATCCATAATCCAGAAAAGCAGTTTGTCGGTGCTTTCCAGACTTTCTATCAGTTCATCCACAGCTTGCTGTTCCACCTGATAATCGTTCAGCCCGATACGCAGGTTGGCTGTGAGGTCGAGTTCTCGTGCCAGATTTCGCAAGACACTCTGAAAGAATGTATCAATGGTTTCTACTCTGAAATAGTTGTAGTTGTGGATGAGCAGGCGCAAAGCCTCTTCCGCATTCTTTCTGATTTGTTTTTCCGAAAGATGGGGGAGTGCGGCATGTATCTGTACCAGATACTGATCTGATTCGGGCAGCTCGTGGGCAATGCCGTAGAGCTGTCCGAGAATACGCAGTTTCATCTCTTCTGTAGCCTTGTTGGTAAAGGTTACAGCCAGGATGGTGCGAAAGGCGTGGGGATTGTCTATCACCAGGGTCATGTATTCGCGGGCAAGGGTAAAGGTCTTACCCGAACCCGCACTTGCCTTGTAAACGGTGAGTTGTGAATTCATATATTGTTCTTTTTTTTCTTTTGATTTATAAGGGAATATCCCGTAACGGATTCTACCAGTTTCTGAAAAGTTCGAAGCCGAAGCGGCAGCCTACGCCATCAAACTTTCCCTGTCTGAATGCTGCGAAGAAGCCGAGCGATATCAGACGCGTGCTTACACCATAGCCCCATTCTGTATAAGGGTAGAGGTGTTTTACCACCAGACCGCTGGTATAGAGTCTTTCTGATTCTACATATCTGCCTATCAGCGGAAGCCAGGCTGCAAGAATCATCGGAGATTCATAGGTGAAGTTGGCACGCAGGTAATAGTTGCTGGCATTATACCAGTAGGACGACAGCAGTTCGAAATCGCCCGACCATTCATCGTTCCAGCCTCCCGGAATATTGTTGTCGTGGAAGTTGGTGTAATCTACGAAGTCCCAGTGTGCTCCTCTTCGGGTATAGAAACCTGTTCCGAAACGCATCGAATACGATTGCCTGCGGGAAGAATAGAGAATCGTCTGGGCATCAAACTCGGCTCTTCCGTAGTCGATGTTGCTGCCCAGCAGGTTTTTGAAACCTTGCTCATAGTCGAGTTTCAGCACGATGCCTTTCTCTGCTTTAGGTCTCCATTCTATTCCGATGGCAGGAGCCACAGACTTGTACTGATCCGGATAGCCTATGGATTGATAGAAGTCCGGACGGATGGCAATGCGGTTGTGCGCTACCATTCCCAGTTCCATCGCCCAATGTGGGGAGAGGCGCCAGTGGTTGGTGAGTCGCATGTAATTATCCTTGAATTCCGTAAAGGTGGATTTTCCCATCAGAAGAGAAGGTATCTCCGCTGGCGAGAACCCTCCAATGCTGTCTTTCGGATCCATGTATCCCAACGCCTGGCGAGCCAGTTTGTTGGTATTGATGCGGTTGCCGTTACCGATTTCCAGCTGCAGATAACCCTCGTGACGGGTATTGTAGTTGAATCTGACAGGAATACTGTAGTAGAAACGATGCTGGCGGAAACTGTAACCGCCTTTTATTCCGGCAGAAAGCTGGATGTTGTCATTGAAGGCATACTGTCCGTTGATCTTGAACTTATACACCACACCCTTGGATTCCGAATAACCCATATATAATGGATTGAACAATGGGTCGATGCGGAAATAGCCCTGCTGCTGTTTGCCGAAGTCGCTGGAAATTCTGTTCAGCAGGTTATCGCCTACGATATCCCAGAGCACATCTTTTGCGAAATCTTTCTTTTTTTCTCCCTGTGCTGCGGCTTTCCTTTTTCGCTCTTCCTGTCTGTCGTAATAGATGCGATAGATCATTTCCTCATCGGTGTTCAGTTTGATAGGTCGCACTTTCGACATCATGGCGGTATCTGCGCTATTCTTGATGGTATCTTCCAGAACTTTTGGCAGATCATATATGGTGGTGTATTTCCCGGTAATCTTATTACCCATGAAACTGAAGTTGGCGCGCATGTCACATTTGACAGGTCCCAGCGACTTGTAGCCTTTCTTGCCCATCGTCACGGAGATGTAGAAACGGGTCATATCGTATTCTCCCTCGAAGTCGCACATCTGAATCTGTCCGTTTTGGATACGGACGATCGCCCTGGTCTCTACCAGCTGGGTGTTTTTGATGCGTGGGTAGGCGTAAACCTGAGCCATACCATAGAGCAGTGGCGTGACGGAGTACTTGTAGTATCGTCTGTTGGAACGATGGAAAGGGGAGAGGATGTTCTCCTGAAAGAGGTTTTCTCCATATACATTCGGCGTCATGTAGTTGAGCGCAGCGCTCATCGTACTTTTGCGGTGTGGAATGGTACTGAGATTGAGCAGCCGGTGGATGACAGGTGCTCCCTTCTCATTCACTTCGATGCGGTTGTAGAATTCGCTGATGAACTTTCTGCCTGCACCGTAGGAGATGGCGTACATGGTAGGAACGAGAGCCAGGGTGGCGTTTCGCTTGTTGGTACGCATCTGGAATTTGGTGTAGGCATAGCTCGAATTGCTTCCTCTTCCCGTGGTATCAATCTTTTGGGCATAACAGAAGATACGCTGCATCACGGAGTCTGTGATGGCGTCCTTAGCCTTCACTCTTCTGGCTTCTGTTGTCAGAGGAAAGCTGATAGTCAAAAGGATGACAGCCGCTATGATGCGAATCAGTTGTATCTTCATATTTATCTATAAAAAAATCGGGTGAGGCTGAGTTGCCGCACCCGATTGCAAAGTTAATGTAAATATCTTGAAAGTCCAAACTTTTGGCTTGATATTATACTTTTTTATCCCAGAAAATTTATCTTTATCCCAGATATTTCATCAGAATACCGATCTTGCCGGATTCTCTGAGCTTGGTGATGCTCTTCTCTCTGATCTGTCGAACTCTTTCGCGTGTCAATCCCATCTTGTCTCCGATTTCTTCCAGACCCTTCTCGGTCTCGTCGATACCGAAGCAGGCGCATACAATCTTGCGTTCTCTTTCCTTCAGACATTTGTTGAGAACCTGTTTCAGCTCCTGAGCCATACTCTCATGATCCACGTGCTTGTCGGTACGGCTGTCGTCTCCGCTCGACATCACATCTGCCATCGAGTTGTCATCGTCTTCGCCGAATGGTGCATCGATGCTTACGTGGTGACCGCTGGCCATCATACTCTGAGAGATCTTATCTTCATCTACACCGGTGCGGGCAGACAGTTCCTCTACGCTAGGGCGGCGCTGGTTTTCCTGCTCAAATCGGTTGATTTCCTGATTTACCTTGTTGAGCGAACCCACCTGGTTCAAAGGCAGTCTCACGATGCGGCTCTGTTCTGCTATTGCCTGGAGGATGCTTTGGCGAATCCACCATACAGCATAGGAGATGAATTTGAATCCGCGGGTCTCATCGAAGCGTTCTGCAGCCTTGATGAGTCCGATGTTGCCTTCGTCAATAAGATCGGTGAGTGTGAGTCCCTGATGCTGATACTGTTTTGCCACAGACACCACGAATCTCAAGTTGGCTTCTACCAATTTATTCTTGGCTCTTTCGCCAATTCTACCTCCCTTTCTTATCTGCTGTGCCAGCTCTATCTCTTCCTCGATAGAGATCATTGGCGCTCTGCCGATCTCTACCAGATATTTATCTAGTGCTTCACTATTTCGATTGGTTATGCTCTTTTGTATCTTAAGTTGTCTCATGATGATCCTACCCCCAAATTTTGTTACTAAACTCCACAAAGTTAGTAAAAAATGTGATAGGTTGTATTTTTCTACAACATAATTTAACTAAAAATACTTGTTTTTTCGAAATTTTATCTAACTACCTCATTTTGAGAGAATTTTGTGAATGCATCTTGATAGCCATTGAATACATTGATATCTACGGCTCCGTGGATGCCTGCCACACGGCCATCCGGGCATAGCTGCCAATATACCAGGTGGATGTCTGGCTTGTATTCGCCATAGCGGGCAATCCATATTTTATAGTTGTGCTTCAGGTCGGGTGCTGCAGGCAGATAGCGGTTTACGAAGATCTGACTGATGTAGAGGATAGGTTTTACGCCCGTGGCTCTTTCCACCAGTCTTAACCAGGTTCTTACTCTTGCGAAGAGAACGCCCGGACCTCCCATCTTGCTGATCTGGCTATGCGATGGCTCCAGGTCGAGAACCGGCGGAAAATCTCCTCTCCTGATGCAGCTGTGTCTGAGGAAATGATTTGCCTGAGCAACGGCTGGTGTTCTGGTGCTGAAGAAGTGGTAAGTGCCTACTTTATAGCCATGTGCGCGAGCTGCACTATAGTCTTTCTTATAGTAAGGATTCACTATTGATTTACCCTCTGTGCTCTTGATGTAGATGAAGCGGATCGGGTAGTTTACGTTGCCTGCTACTGTTTTTCTGCTGATGTTTCCCAGGTGAGTGATGCGCAGTTTCTTCCAGTTTATCTGATATCGCTTTCTGCCTTTGATGTGCTGGTATTTCGAGATGTCGATACCATAGATTCGCTGTGAGGTATATACCAGTCGCTCTCCCTTGTATCTGTCTTTCTTCCATTCGCCCACTCTCAGAGGCTTCTTGGGTGCGATGCTGAATCCCCATCCGTTTCTTTCTCCATTCTTCCATTCTCCTTCGTAGTAGGAACCGTCGTGCCCCATCCAGGTGCCATAGCCTTCTGCCTGGTAGAGACTGTCGTAGTTGCCTGAGAAATAACCCAGTGAGTCATGGCGCTGTTCATAGTTGATGGTGTCTCGGTGAGTGGCTCCCTGCAGGTTTACGATTCCGATGGCTGTGCGGGGTGCAATGCCGTAGATACCATCAGGGGTTGTTTCTGATACCAGCTGGAAGAGGTGGCAGTACTGTCTGTCTTTTCTTTCTTCTGCATTCGTCTGGATGAGCTTGCAGTCTTCGCTTCGGGTCTTGCCGTTTTCATCGGTGTAGAATGCCTTATATTTAATAAGGTATACCAATACCAGTTTGCCGTCTTTCTGGTTTGACTTGTCAGAAGGCGTTTTTCCCTGGATATGATGCAGCGAGTCGAGCATCTTCTTGGCAGAATCTCTCAACACCTTCTCGCGGTTTTCGAAGGCGCAGATTCGGTTGTATCCCAGATCCATTACGCTGTGGGAGTGGATATAGTATGCCAGTTCGCTTTCTTTCCATTTCGAATCCTTGTAGAGACTGTCGAGGGAATCCGCTTTCTCTACCAGCACACTGTCTGCATCGAGTCCCTGATAGCGGTTTCGGGTGATGTCTGTATTGTTGGATGCTGCGAGTCGTCCCTGGCATGAAGGAACGAGTGCCCAGCGGTTCATGAAGGTTGCTGCCAGTGTGGTGGTATCTTCGTCGAATCGCAGCATGGTTTTGCCGTTTCTTCTTATTTCGTAGCAGCTGTAGGCTTCTATTCTGGCTTTGGCTGCCTGCACCTGTTCTCTTGTGGGATTCAGACTGCGGTAGGTCCAATATCCCAGGGCGCAAAGTAAAATGATAAATAGGGTACCAGCTATTCTGATGCCTTTCTTTCTGTTGTTTGTCATTGTTTCAATTCCTCCTATATTTCTTTTCTCTCTTACTGAGCCCACTTTAAAAAGTAAGGCCTGTTTAAAATGTTTATATTTCATGATAATAATCTTCGATTTATGCCGTTATCTGGAGCATTTTTCGTATCTTTACACCATCAATCAACCAGAATGACTATGTTTAAAAAGACAGATCCGAATCCTCAGTTAGATA
>NZ_JBBNGE010000046.1:0-27089 GCF_040095255.1 Segatella sinensis
TGGCAAAATCCTGAGCAACTTTTTGTTGCTCAGGTACTTATAAAAAATATTAAATTATAGTGTTGCGGAATTAAGGTAAAGTAATATGGGATATATAATCATAGCAATATTCATTGTCGTAGTGATATTGTCATATATAGAGGATTATCTGGGTAAATATAAGCTTCCCTTATATTTGCTGATAGGTTTTACGCTCATCTTGTTAGCAGGATTGCGCGAGGTGGGCATAGACCCGGATTCACAGAATTATGAAATATCCTTTCTGCGGTATTACGATAGTAGTGCTCAGGAACGGGTTGAATATTCATATACATTCATATCTATGTTATTGAATGTCATTACAGATGATGTACATATACTTTTTCTATTCTATGCATTTTGGGGTCTTACGCTCAAATTTGTTGCATTCAGAAAATATTCAGCCCAGTGGTTTCTCCCCCTCGTAGTTTATTTGGCCTATTATTATGAACTCCATGAAGTAACCCAGATTCGTACGGGCATATTGTCTGGATGTCTTCTGCTGGCAATAAAGCCAATAGCTGAAGGAAAAAGAAAGATAGCTCTATGCATTCTGCTGATAGGATCCATCTTCCATATCTCAGGACTGATGCTCTTACCATTGGCATTTTTGAGCAACAAGCCAATGAGCACAAAGGAAAAAATCATTTGGGCGAGTCTGATTCCTATAAGTTATATCATTTATTTCGCTGGAGCGAATTTGATTGTCAATACGAATCTCCCGTATATTGGTGATAAACTTGCATTGTACCAAAAGGGTGTTGAAAAAGGATTGATATCAGTTTCAGTAAACGTATTTAGTCCGCTGCAGATGTTTTCCGTCATGCTGTATTATTATTTGTTATTCTTTCATGATACCCTCATCAGGTTTAACAGGTATTTTGTTGTAATGATGAAGATATTGACTTTGGGATTGTTCTGTTTTGCAGCATTTGCTATCTTGCCGGTAATGGCACAGCGTGTATGTTACTTGTTCAGTATAGTCAATGTGGTACTTTACACAAACATCTGTTATACAATCAAACAGAGGTGGATTGGTATTACTATCGTATCCCTCGTCTCCCTTATCATATTAAATTATGGTTTAGGATACATCAACTTTCCGTTCTTATGGAAGATCGGATAGATTGTGAGGAGAATAAATAAACGCATCAGAGTATTTTCGCATACTCATAAATATATAAAAACTCGAAAATAATGAAAGCAAGAGTTATAGCTTTTTATTTACCACAGTTTTACCCGATACCCGAAAACGACAAGGTGTGGGGACCGGGGTTCACTGAATGGACGAATGTAGCCAAGGCTCGTCCGGTATTTCATGGGCACTATCAGCCTAGAATACCGGCAGATTTAGGTTTCTATGACCTTCGCCTGCCAGAGACTCGAGAGCAGCAGGCTCAGTTGGCCCGCGAAGCAGGTATAGAAGGGTTCTGCTACTGGCATTACTGGATGGGTAACGGAAAGCGCCTGTTGCAGCGTCCTTTCGATGAGGTACTGGATTCCGGCAAACCAGATTTTCCTTTTTGTCTCGCATGGGCCAATCATGATTGGAAAACAGGAACATGGGTGAACAAAGGTGGTAACCAGATGATCTGTGAGCAGAAATATCCTGGAGACGATGATTATATTGCTCACTTTAATTATGTTCTAAAAGCTTTCAAAGACCATCGCTACATGACTGTAGATGGAAAGCCTCTATTCTTGATATTCGACCCTTACCACTTTAAAGATATAACAAATTTTATCCATCTCTGGCGTGACTTAGCCAAAGAAAGCGGATTGAAAGGTATTTACTTCGTTGCTATGTGCTCAGCCACAACCACCGTAAAGCGCAATGAAGATGGCACTTTGAGCAGAGTGGTTCCTAATCTGGACAGTGCTTCTGAGGTTTATGAAAGCTTTATCAAACTAGGATTTGATGGCATTAATCCAATGGGGAAAAACCGCGCAGAAATGGTGTATCAAGGAAAATATTGCCGCATCATTCGAAGAGCATTACAAAAGAAGTTTTCCTTTCTGCCTCCGTTGAAATATGATTATCCGAAAGTGATGAAGCATTTCTATATGCCCGAAGACCAATGGAACAATGTATTCCCTACTCTCTTCCCACAATGGGACAGAACTCCAAGAGCAGGCAAGCATGAGGGGATATACGTAAACGCTACCCCACAGAATTTTGAGGAGCATATCAGAGGGGCACTTCAAATTATTAGAAATAAACCGGAAGATAAGAAAATTCTATTCTTGCGTTCTTGGAACGAATGGGGCGAAGGAAACTATGTGGAACCAGACTCATTATATGGTCACGGATTTTTAGATGCTATAAAAAATGAAATAAAAGCGGAATAAAATGGAAATAAAAATAATCCCGACAGGAGGACTTTGCAATCGACTGAGAGCTATCGCAACTACCATTGCGATAGCAAAGCACTATAACTGTTCGCTATCCATCTATTGGAACAACAGTAGAGGGCTCAAGGCAAACTTTGCCGACTTATTCGAACCTATTCATATAGAAAAAGTGCATCTGATAGAGAATACGCAATGGTTATATCATATCAACGGAACCAAGGATTATCTCTTGAGAAAATGGTTCCTTCGGTTGGATAATGAGCAAGTAGTTTTCAATCATAGCATCTATAGAGAAGGAGATATCTATCAGAAGTTGAAGAGTCATTATAAGGGCAACCTGCTCTTGATTTCTTGTTATCCTATGTGTACGGATTATCATATTCAGAACATATTCGTTCCGAAAAGAGATCTTCAGCTGCGGATTGATCAAATAACCTCGAGTTTCTCGAAAAATATGATTGGTGTTCATATTAGAAGAACAGACAACATAGCTTCTATCAAATCTTCACCAATAGATGTTTTTGTCCATCTTATGCAACTTGAAATAGAAAAAGAAGATACTGTTAAGTTTTATGTGGCTAGTGATGAGGAGGAGGTAAAAAAAGAACTGCAAGATAAATTTCCTGGAAGAGTCATTACATTAATGGATGATACCAGTAGAGACTCTCTCGAAGGTATGAAATTCGCTGTAGTGGATTTATTCTGTCTAAGTAAGACTAAAAAAATATTGGGTAGCGTGGCATCCTCCTATTCGCAAATTGCAGCTGAAATTGGAGGTATCAAAATAGAATATGCTAAGTGTAATGAGAATTAAATAGTTTATGACACCTGAAATAAGTATCATCTTACCAACTTACGCTCCTGGGGAATTACTCAGGATGTGTTTAGATAGCCTGGAGCAGCAAACTCTAGGCAAGGATGCGTATGAGGTTTGCCTCGTTTTGAATGGAGACAAAGAACCTTATTATGCCAATATAAAGGAGTATCTGAAAAATTATAAGATGAAGGTTCATTTGATTTATAGTGAGCACAAAGGTGTTTCGTTTGCTCGAAATCTAGGCATAGATTTTGCAAAAGGTAAATTCCTTACTTTCATCGACGATGATGATCTTGTAAGTCCAAACTATCTGGAACAATTAAGCAAAAACAGTTGCGACAATGGAATCACTGTTGCCAATATGATTGCTTTCAGAGGACAAGTTGAAAATGTGGCAGATCATTATCTCTCTTCGGCTTATCAGCGATATGATGTAGGGAAGAAAAAGAATGTTTTCCGTCATCGCAGCCTGCTGTCTAGTGCTTGCTGCAAGCTTATTCCCCGCCCATTGATTGGTGACATTCGCTTTAAAACGAATTTATCTCATGGCGAAGATTCCTTCTTTATGTTTATGGTATCGGCAGGTATCAAACAAATAAACGTTACGCCTCCATCCGCCATTTACTATATTCGCAAGAGAGACGACTCATCCTCAAGAAGCAAGGAGAATAGGCGCAAAAAGCAGAAAATGGAGATCAAGCTCTTCTATTTCTATACAAAAGAGTATTTCTCACATATAAAAAAATATAATTTGCTATTCTACGTAAGTCGCATTGTTGCAACTGCTTACAAATTGTTTCTAGAAGATTACGTAAGACCTCTGTAAAAGCATCTTGCTTCTTTTACAATATTAAGCAGTTTTGTTCGTTATAATATAAAAAGATAAAAGAGAATGGATAGGAACAGGTTAGTATCAGTTATCATGCCCACTTATAATGCCGGCAAATATCTTGCCGACAGCGTAAGTAGTATCCTTGACCAAACCTATCTAGACCTGGAATTGCTGATTACAGATGACGGTTCCACGGATCCGGTAACTCTGGATATTCTGCACAAGATAGAGGAAAGGGATAGCCGGGTGGATGTGCTCTATCTTGACCACAACCATGGAGCAGGATACGCCCGGAACAAGAGCATAGAACGTGCCAGGGGAAGATACATCGCTTTCTGTGATAGTGATGACCGGTGGACACCGGATAAACTGGAAAAACAAATCGCATTCATGAACCAGAAACAGTGTGCCCTATCCTGTGCCTCATACATCATCTTCAATTTGAACGAACAGAAATCTGTAGGCATCAATATCGCACCGCCTAAAATCACCTTCTCCATGATGAAGCGGGATAATAAAATAGGTTGCCTCACTGCTATCTATGATACCCAACTGCTGGGCAGAAAATACTATATGCCCACTTTGCGCAAGCGACAGGATTGGGCACTCTTCCTGCTAATCCTGAAAGATTGCAAGGTGTGTTATTCCTACCCCAGCCAGCCGCTGGCTGTGTATTGCCGCCACAAGCATTCCATATCCAGCAGCAAGATATCACTTGCTAAATACAATATAGCTGTTTATCGTAGCATTCTGGGGTATGGATGGTTGAAGGCTTGCTTCTACTTTGCTTTTTTGTTTTTGCCAACATACATTCTGAAGCTAATGAAGCGAAAACAGGATAGTTACTGCTTTGTTAAAAGAAAAGGATAGCTAAATGTAATATATCGCACAACTTTACGTTTATATAGTAAATGGAATAACTCTATATGAGAAATAGTATTGTTAAGACAAAAGTCATAGCAGATGGAATGAGTGCTAGGGAGCGAAACGTCAAGCGAGCTGGCGACTTTCTGTTGGCAACATTCAGCTTACTGCTCGTTTCGCCTCTCATGCTTCTAATATATATAATGGTAAGATGTGAAGATGGTGGACCAGCTATTTTCAAGCAGGAACGAATCGGACGGTTTGGGCGCCCCTTCAACATCTATAAATTCAGAAGCATGACGGTGGATGCAGAAAAGAATGGTCCTCAGCTCTGTTCCCATAAAAAAGATAAGCGACTTACACGTATAGGCAAGTTTCTGAGAAAACACCATCTGGATGAACTTCCTCAACTCTGGAACGTGATTTGTGGCGACATGTCGTTTATTGGTCCAAGACCAGAACGAAAGTTCTACATAGACCAGATTATGGAACGTGACCCTAGATATAAGAATCTGTATCAGATTCGCCCTGGTGTTACTTCCTACGCAACCCTCTATAACGGATACACAGATACGATGGAGAAGATGTTGCGCCGCCTGGATATGGACCTATACTACCTGGAGCATCGTTCATGGTGGTTTGATGCCAGAATCCTAGGCAAGACTTTCATCAAGATTATCTTCGGAAGAGTGTTCTAAATTAATATAGAAAAGAATTATCTTAATAGAACTCAAGATAGGTTTTCTAAAACAAAAAAGTCATATCCCCAATCAAAGGGATATGACTTTTTGTTTCTTACAGATTATTCGAAAGCCCCAGCAAAGCCAAGGCTGCCTCATTATATTCATTGATGACATCGGCATGCTTCATACCCATGTCTATCGCCTCCTGCAAGGCATTGGCATATTCCACATAGCTGATCTCGCCACTCTCATACTCGGCAGTACTGAGGCGAACGATTTCTTTTGCCTTAGAAATGTTCTCGCCGTTATAATAAGCCATGCGTTTGGCTGCATTCTGGAAACGGTTGTAGCCTAGGCGATAATCACGTTCCTTTTCTCTCCGCTCCTGCTGCATCTCCAGTTCTGCTACCTCACGATTCTTCTTGGCAGCCTTCACCTTTGCCTTGGTAGCACCATAGAAGAGAGGCACGCCTACTCCAATCTCAAAGCCGAAGAAGTTACCCTCAGTAAAACGCTGACGGTCGATGTGATAAGGATCCCAACTGGAAATGAGAGCCTGGGTGCGGACCGTAAGCGATAGAGATGGCGCATAACCGGCCTTGGCGCACTTCACCTCCTTATCGAGTGCCTTCAGACGGTCTTGCTGATACTGCGCATCAGCAGTCTGCTGATAGTTGAAAGTGCCGCTGACAGGAGATTCCAATGCAAAGATGTGAGATTCGGCAGGCAAAACTGGCTGATCGGTATTCAATAATGCCATCAGTTCCAACTGCTTGTTTTCTGCCTCACTCTTCACATTTGCCATCTCTAAATGGTTTTCATTTCGCAAACGCTCGGCTGTAAGGAACTCCAGCTTTCTGGCTTCACCTGCCTTGTAACGCTTCTCGGCAACATCGCAATAACGGTCGAGGATAGAATCCTGTCGCTGAAGGATGCTCAGACGATGAGTCTGATAGAGCATCGCATAATAAGCAGAAGCAATCTCAAGCTTAATCTGCTGATTAGTTACACCCAGACGACTTTTCTCTGCCTGAGTTTCAGCTTTAAGCTGACCACGGCGGGCGGTATAAACCGTTGGAAATTCGATGCCCTGTAAAAATGCAAAAGCATTATCGGTATCGCCGCTTGAAGCCGGATTCTGTCCGAAAGCAATCTCTGTCTTGTCCACATCCCATGCCGTTCCTTCCATTACCTTGGCACGTTCTATCGATTTTCGTCCAGCCTGCAACGTCAGGTTCTGCTTATCTGCCAACTGGAAACACTGCTCCAAAGTCATCTTCGTGCCAGGAATGGTGGCATCGAAAGGCTGAGCCTTTGCCTCTGAAGGGGCCAGCAGCATCAAAACTGCTGCCAGCCCGAATATAGTTTTCTTTTTTCTCTTGTTCATCCTAAATGTTTTATGTTAACGTCTTAATTGCCTATTTCTTGGTGAATGTCTTGTAGATAGCAGGCAACACCAGCAAGGTGAGCAGCGTACTGGTTATCAGACCACCTATCACCACCGTAGCCAGAGGGCGCTGTACCTCTGCTCCATCACCCTGGGAAAGTGCCATTGGCAGGAAACCCATAGAGGCAACAAGTGCCGTCATCAAGACAGGACGCAAGCGAACCATACAGCTCTCAATGATGCGATGATGAATCAATTCTGTAACTCCAATGGATGCTGACAGTTTGTCAGCAGTCTTTTCTTCACGCTGCATCTGGTTCATCTGTCCGATAAGTACAATTCCATTGAGCACCGCTACACCAAAGAGGGCTATGAAGCCGACACCTGCCGAGATGCTGAAAGGCATACCTCTGAGCCACAAAGCCCAGACTCCTCCGATGGCAGCCAGCGGAATGGCAGAGAAGACGAAGAGCGACTCACGGACATTCTTCACCGTAGCATAGAGCAACAGCAAGATAATGACAAGTGCTATCGGTATCACTACCATCAGACGGTTGGTAGCACTCTGCAGGTTTTCAAATTCACCACCATAATTATAATAGTAGCCATCCGGCAACTTCAGCTTCTCATCGAGAATATCCTGGATATCCTCCACGGTACTCTGCACATCCCTGCCCTTCACGTTGAATCCAACGAAGATGCGGCGGGCACCATCTTCATGAGAAACCTGAGCCGGCGCTGGTGAATAATCAATATCTGCCACCTGAGACAACGGAATATCCGTACCATCCTTGAGAGGTATGCTCAATTGCTCAAGCGACTCTACGTTGCGCAGCGAAGGATCCATACGCAGCACGATATCAAACTTCTTGTCGCCTTCGTAGAGAGAACCAGCCACGGCTCCGGCAAAGGTGGTTTCCAATATCTCACTGATATCATCCACACTAACCCCGTAGGCCGCCATCTTCTCATGGTTGTATTTTACCTGGATCTGAGGCAAACCGGCAACTTCCTCAACAAAGATACCGCTCACGCCCGGCACATCTTCTATCATTTTCTTCACCTTGCCTGCCTGCTGAGTAAGCACGTCCAGATCATCACCAAATATCTTGATAGCCACATCCTGCTTGATACCTGTCAGCAGCTCATTGTTGCGCATCTGAATGGGTTGAGAAATCTCAGCTTCCAATCCAGGAATGGCACTCAAGGTTTCCTCCATCTTCTCCATCAGTTCTGGAGTAGTCTTGGCAGAGGTCCATTCAGCCTTCGGTTTCAGTGCAATCATGATGTCGGCACGTTCTACCGGCATCGGGTCTGTAGGAATCTCAGCACTACCTATGCGGCTTACTACCTGCTTGATCTCGGGATATTCCTTCTTGAGTAGCTTTTCAGCCTTGGTACAACTCTCCACCATCTGCGACAATGAAGTTCCCTGCGACATGCTCATCTCCACGGCAAAGTCACCTTCTTCCAGACTTGGGATGAATTCGCCTCCCAGAAATTTGAAGCCCACGACACTGACGCAGAAAAGAGCCACAGCACCAGTGATGACATCCTTGTTACGTGCCAAGACCCAGTCGAGAACCGGACGGTACCATGCCAGCAACTTTTCTATCACGCGGTCGGAGAATGTTTTTCGGGTATGTACCTTTCGACTTAACATCAGCGAACTTGCCATCGGCACATAGGTAAGCGAGAGAATGAAGGCTCCCAGAATGGCAAAGAATACCGTAAGTGCCATCGGACGGAACATCTTTCCTTCGATTCCTACCAGTGTCATCAGTGGAATATATACAATCATAATGATGATTTCACCGAACGCAGCACTCTGACGGATTCGGGAAGCAGAGAAATGAACTTCCTCGTCCATCTGTTTCTGGGTCAGTGCAAATGGGGTTGCTGCTCCGCCATTCTGACATTGAGCAAGATAAGCAGCACGAACTTCCGGCTGCGAGAAATGACCGGTATTGATATGTGTCACCACAGCTTCAACAATGATGATCGCAGAATCCACTATCATACCAAAGTCGATGGCTCCCAGCGACATCAGGTTTCCGTCGATGCCAAAGGTCTTCATCATACCGAAGGCAAAGAGCATACTCAGCGGGATGACACTTGCTACAACAAGTCCGGCTCGCCAGTTACCTAGGAAGATAACAAGTACGAAAATGACGATAAGTCCGCCTTCAATCAGATTGCGGGCGATGGTGCCCTCTACTCGGTCCACCAGGTTGGTTCGATCGATAAACGGTTCGATAATTACTCCTTCTGGAAGTGATTTCTGAATCTGATTGATTCGTTCCTTTACATTTTTGCTAACTTTCTGGAAGTTCTCGCCCTTGAGCATGATCGCGATACCAGCCACCACCTCGCCTTCGCCATTGCGGGTGACGGCACCGAAACGGGTGGCATGGCCCAACTGAACCTTTGCCACATCACCCACCTTGACAGGTGTTCCATCCACCGTCTTCACCGTGATGTTGGCTACATCCTCCAGATTCTTCACCACACCGATGCCTCGGATATAATACTGGTTGGAATTCTCCTCAATGTAGCTGCCACCCGTATTGGCATTGTTGCGCTGCAAGGCATCAAACACCTCGCTCACGGAGACTCCGCTGGCGTTCAGTTGGTCGGTATTGATAGCCACCTCATATTGCTTGACATAGCCGCCCCAACCGCTTACTTCGGCAACGCCCGGGGTTCCGGAAAGCTGTTTACGCACAATCCAGTCCTGCATGGTTCGGAGCTGGGTGAGCGAGTATTTATGCTCGTATCCCTCCTTGGCACGAATGGTATAGTGGTAGATTTCGCCCAATCCGGTGGCAATAGGTCCCATCTCGGTTTCGGTGTTCTTTGGCAGTTCTTTCTCCAACTGTTCCACTACCTGACTCACCTGCGAACGTGCCCAATAGATATCGGCGGCATCGTCGAAGACAAGCGTGATGACCGAGAGTCCGCTTCTTGAAATGCTTCGGCGTTCCTGGATGCGGGGGATATTTGCAAGCGCCATCTCTACAGGAGTGGTTACGTATTGTTCCACTTCCTGAGCTCCCAGCGAAGGAGCCTGTGTGATGACCTGTACCTGATTATCTGTAATATCCGGGGTGGAATCGAAAGGAAGATGCACCAGCGACCAGACACCCCATATCGTCAGGGCTATAGAGAGTACTCCAATCACCAGTTTGTGGCGAATGGAATAAGTAATAAGTTTCTGAAACATAAGCTTTAATCTAAAAATGATTCATTTAAAACATTCATCTGTCAGCTAAAGCTTAATGCGCATGCTCGCTATGTTCGCCTGTAAGTGAAGCCAGATAATAAGCGTTCTCGGTTACAATCTTCTTGCCGGCAGCTCCATTCTTGCCCTTCAGCAGATGGTTGCAAAGCTTCACCTCCGTATATTTACCATTCGAAGCGCCTGTGGTCACCTCATGACGGGAGAAGCTGTAGTTACCCTTGTTAGGCGCTCCATTGAGAGCAAAGACATACTGCTTTCCATCTGCGTTCACAATGGCCTGAGATGGCAAAGCGAGACACTGCTGGCTACCTGTAGCTATCTTTCCGCTTACATACATACCTGCGAAAAGCTTTCCGCCATGAGTATTGCCTGAAGAAGAATGCAGATAACTCTTCACGCTTGCCGCGTCCAATTTTACATGAACAGCAACGGCTTTCGAGTTATCGTTAAAGTATTGATTCATACCATAAACGGTTCCTGAAAGTTTTACGCCAGGCTGATTAGTCAGGTTTATGGTCACCCGATTTCCAACCTTAATCTTTGATAAATCCTTCTCGAAGACATTGAGATCACATTCCACAGCCTGGGTGTTTCTAATCTTCATCAGAGGAGTCTGCATATCAGCATAACTTCCCAGACTGGCAGTCATCTCGCTCACGATGCCGGAGATAGGCGCATGTAAAGGGAACGCTGTGGTAAACTTGCCTTTGGATACAGCGGAAGTAGAAATACCCATCTGGCTGAGCTGTCTGCCAATACCCAAAAGATTGGCATGAGCCACTTGGTAATCTTTCTTGGTCTGCTGTAAGGTACGCTTCACACCTGCTCCCTGCTTACTGAGCTGAAGTTGGCGCTCCAAATCAGCCTTGGCAAGTTCGCACTCTTTGGCAGCAGAGTAATACTCACGCTGAAGACTTACCACATCTGTATTTTCAACGGTAGCAACAATCTGTCCTTTATGAACAAGCTGCCCTTCTTTCACAAAAATAGATTTCACGATACCGCCCATCAAAGAGGCAACATCACCCATCGCCTGTGCACGCAGTACGAGCGATCCTTTCGCTTCTATGGTGGCATCCATCTCGCGCTCCACAGCCTCACCCATCTTCAAATCTACGGTGCTGACCTGCTTGGCAGTCAACGGAATATGATCAAAATCAACTTCTTCATGCTCATGCTCCTCGTGTGCATGAACCTCTGAACCGGTCTGTTTCGCAAAGAAAGCGAATCCTGTCCAGGCAATCGCCGTAACGGCGACAATCAAAATTATTCTTTTCATGTCTTTTCCTTTTATTTTATAATTCTACACTACAATTTCACACAACGAATCTATTAAAAATCCGTTGGCAAAAGTACACAGAAAATCTTGCAACTCAGTTGCATTCGAATCTTCAAACCGATTTTTGCAACCAAGTGGCAAACTTGTAAAATCATAAAATAGAAGGAGGTCCCCGTCTGCTATAGCCTGCCGCCACTTCTTCTGCAAGAGGAGAAGCTGCCACATGCTGCCATCTCACAGAAATGAGTGAGAGACGAGGGAGGGTTAAAAGAGAAGGACAAGACAGGATCATAAACTGATGGTTCTCATCTATCAGCAACTTGCGGATACCCTTCACCATCTTGGAATTGACGACAAACTGATGCATTTGACGAACGCTACAGTTCTCACGTTCGCTATCATTTTCCTGATCATGATGGTCGGTATGCTCATCATTGATGTTGCCATCCTGCTCACATTGCTCCTGAATCATACAGATACGCCCCATGTGGTGATGATGGGTCATCACCGTAGATAGCAAGATGCTCAATGTAGCTATCCAGAGACTAAATATGTATAATCTTCTTTTCCTCATTCGCAATTTGGCTACAAAATTACAGTTTTTTTTGCAATATTACCAAGACGACGTGATGATTTTATAGCATTTTATCTAAAAAAAACTAAAAGACTAGTAACCGTTCTTGGTTCATAGCCGTATTTAAAATAAAATTTAGTATCTTTGCAATCAAAATTAGTACATAAATAAAAATGAAAAAGTTTATTGCAGTTTTACAGTTACTCTTAGTAGTAATGTTGGCTCATGCGCAGATGATGAACCCTGTGAAGTTCTCCACCTCGCTCAAGACCAATGGAACCGCTGTAGCGGAAATCGTGTTTAATGGAAAGATTCAACCGGGATGGCATGTCTATTCTACAGGTTTGGGCGCAGACGGACCTATTTCAGCCACTTTTAACGTAAACAAGCTTGACGGTGTAGAACTCGTAGGCAAGTTGCAGGCTCGTGGCCATGAAATTTCAAAGTTCGACCCTCTCTTTGAGATGAAGTTACGCTTCTTCGAGGGTAGCGCTACTTTCGTACAGAAAGTGAAGTTCACCAAACCTAACTATCTTATCGATGCTTATTTAGAGTATGGCGCTTGCAGCGACCAGAATTGTCTTCCACCTAGCGAGGCAAGCTTCAAGCATAGTGGTAAATCTCCTGCTGTAGATGGCAAGGATGCTGTCAGCCCTGAAGATGCGAAAGCTAACGAAATGACAGACGATCCAGCAGCTATCGCTAAGGCGAAAGCAGACTCTTTGGCTCAACTTGCCGTAGCAGAGAAAGTAGATAGCACAGCTAATATTGATTCTTCATTCTCTGTAGATGGTGATGATGCTAAGGCTTGGTGGAAACCGGTTGTAAAGGAGCTTCAGGCGTTTGGTGGCAACAATGACATTGCCAACCATTCACTCTTCTATATCTTCATTATCGGTTTTGTTGGCGGTCTGCTCGCTCTTGTGATGCCATGTATCTGGCCTATCATTCCGATGACAGTAAGCTTCTTCCTGAAGCGTGCCAAGAATGACAAGAAGAAGGGTATCCGCGATGCCATCACTTATGGTTTGAGTATTGTCATCATCTATCTGGCACTCGGTCTCACCGTTACTGCCATAGCAGGTCCTAGCACTCTCAATGCGCTTAGTACAAGTGCGGTGTTCAACATTATCCTCTTCTTGCTTCTGGCAGTCTTCGCATTCTCATTCTTCGGATGGTTCGAAATCAAGTTGCCAGACAGTTGGGGTAATGCTGTAGATAACAAGGCTTCCAGCACAACAGGACTCATCAGCATCTTCCTGATGGCGTTCACACTCGTGCTCGTAAGTTTCTCTTGTACCGCTCCTATCATCGGCTTGCTTCTGGTACAGACAGTTACATCAGGTGACTGGTTGGCACCAACCATTGGTATGTTTGGTTTTGCCCTTGCTCTCGCCCTGCCTTTCACCCTCTTTGCACTCTTCCCATCTTGGTTGAAGTCAGCTCCTAAGTCTGGTTCTTGGATGGAGACCATCAAGATTGTGCTTGGTTTCATTGAGCTTGCTTTCTCTTTGAAGTTCTTGTCTGTAGCAGATTTGGCTTATGGTTGGCACATTATGGATCGCGAGGTATTCCTCTCACTCTGGATTGTCATCTTCGGCCTGCTCGGTCTCTACCTGATTGGCAAGTTGAAGTTCCAGGTAGATGCCATCGGCGGTGACCTCAACAAGCCAATGCCAGTAGCCTGCATTATGCTTGGTCTTTGTTCCTTGGCTTTCTCTGTTTATATGATTCCTGGTCTTTGGGGTGCTCCTTGCAAGGCAGTAAGTGCTTTTGCCCCACCAGTAAATACCCAGGATTTCAACCTGAATACCAAGGTGGTAGAACCGGCTTATAAGGACTACGAGGAAGGTATGGCAGCAGCAAAGGCAGCAGGCAAACCAGTACTGATTGACTTTACCGGCTACGGTTGTGTCAACTGCCGTAAGATGGAGGCTTCTGTATGGACAGACCCTAGTGTTACTGACATTTTGACAAAGGACTACGTACTCATCTCACTCTATGTAGATGACAAGACTCCATTGTCTCAGCCTATGGAGGTGACTTTCAATGGCGAAAAGCGTACATTGAGAACCATCGGTGACAAGTGGAGCTACTTGCAGGCAAGCAAGTTTGGTGCTAATGCCCAGCCATTCTACATTCCTGTGGATAATGAGGGAAATCCTCTGAACGCTGCATTCAGCTTCAAGGAGGATGTCAGTGCTTATCTTGACTTCCTGCATAAGGGTCTTGATAACTATCGTAAGTAATAATTAACTTTTCATAAAGCGGGAGTGGCATATTATTTGCTATTCCCGCTTTTGTAATTAAAGTATAACACTATAAAAAGAGGAATTTATGAACAATAAAGAAGTTCCAGTCCTGCTTTTGACAGGCTATCTGGGCAGTGGTAAGACTACCCTGCTCAACAAGATTTTGGCTAACAAGAAGGGTATCAAATTTGCCGTTATCGTCAACGATATCGGTGAGGTGAATATTGATGCAGCTCTCATAGAGAAAGGTGGTGTGGTAGGTCAGAAGGATGATTCCCTGGTTTCACTCCAGAATGGATGTATTTGCTGTACCTTGAAGATGGATCTTGTAGAACAGCTCAAGGAAATCGTAGATATGAAGCGTTTCGATTATATTGTAATAGAGGCAAGCGGTATCTGCGAGCCTGCACCTATAGCACAGACCATCTGCTCTATCCCATCCCTGGGTCCTCAGTATATCAAGAACGGTATCTTGCGCCTAGACAGCATCGTTACTGTAGTTGATGCACTTCGTATGAAGGACGAGTTTGCCAATGGTTCTGATTTGATGAAGCCAAACCTCGATGAGGAGGATCTCGCTTCTCTCGTAATCCAGCAGATGGAATTCTGTAACATCATCCTTCTCAATAAGGCCGCAGATGTAGAGCCTAAGGAGTTGGAGCACCTGAAGCAGATTATCCGCGCTATCCAGCCTAAGGCAGAGATTTTCGAATGTAACTATGGTGATGTAGATCTCGATCTGATTGTCAATACTCACAAGTTTGACTGGCAGACTGTTGCAACATCAGCAGGCTGGATTCAGGAAATCGAATCTGAACGAAGCGGAGAAGAGGACCAGGATGAAGAAGAGCATGAGCATCATCACCACCATGATGAAGACAATGACGAGCACGAGCATCACCACCACGATCATGAGGATCATGAACATGGTCACCACCACCACCATCATCACGATCATGACCATGACCACGAAGGTGGCGAGGTTGAGGAATATGGTATCGGAACCTTCGTATATTATCGCCGCAAGGCATTCGACCTGGCTCTCTTCGATGAGTTTGTTGCAAGAAAATGGCCTCGTGACATCGTTCGTGCCAAGGGTATTTGCTATTTTGCTGATGAACCAGATATGTGCTATGTTTTCGAGCAGGCTGGTCAGCAGAAGACTGTCAAGCAGGCTGGTCAGTGGCTCGCAACAATGCCAGCCGACCAGCTCGCAGAACTGCGCAAGAACAATCCGCAGCTCGAAAAGGAATGGGATGAGAAACTTGGTGACCGTATGATCAAGATTGTATTCATAGGTCAGCACATCAAGGATCAGAAGGATGCTATTATCGCCGAACTTGATAAGACTTTAGCACTCTAAGGGAAGTCGCCCTGTCAGGCAAAAGCATGAAGAGATTTATGTTTTTTGTCCTCACAGGGCGTTATATTTTACTTGTAAAACTTAAGAGATAATAGCGCATTTTAACTACCGAAAAGATGAAAAAACCAGAAATTAAAGGAAAAATGCGGGTAAAAATGCAGTTTTTTCTTCGTTTGTACTTTTAATTCGTTTTTTTTTGTTAAATTTGCACCCGATTAATAAATAATTAAGTGAATATACAAAGAAATGAAGACCGATTTTCGACCTGCATATATTAAGGACTTTGAGGCGTGTTGGAACATCATTGATCAGGCTCGTCGCTCTATGATTGCATCAGGACGTCATCAGTGGACTAATGACTATCCTGCCGAGCACGATATAAAAGACGACATCAACAATGGTAACGCATACGTACTTACCGTAGATGGCGAGGTGGCTGTCTATGGTGCAGTAGCACTCAATGGTGAACCACAGTACGATTTTATCGATGGCGACTGGCTTACCACAGGCGATTATTATGTAATACACCGCTTTGCGACGTTGCCTAAATATCAGCGTGAGGGTTTCGCACGTATATTTATTAATAAGGTGAATAGTCTCTGCGAGGTAGAAAAGGTTCCTAGCATCAAGGTAGATACCAATTTCGATAATCTTCCGATGATTAACTTGCTCTCTTCCATGGGCTTCTGCATCTGCGGAAGAATCAACTATGGGAACAGAGGTATGCGCTTTGCTTTCGAAAAGCAAACGATACAGCCACAAATACAATAACGATTTACAGACATTATGGAGGATAAATTAAATAGAATGAGAAGCTTGGTCAATCAACTGAACCAAGCTTCTGATGTTTATTATAACGGCAAAGGTGAAATCCTTACCGATTACGAATGGGATGCCCTGTTTGACCAACTCAAGAAGCTGGAAGAGGAAACCGGCGAAATTCTCCCCGATTCCCCTACCAACAAAGTTTCTGAAGATACTATCGTCGGTCAGAAGGAAGAACACGAGTTCGCAGCTCTCTCTCTGGCAAAGACCAAGAAGGTCAGCGACCTCGTCAAGTGGGCAGAAGACCGCCCTATCTGGATTTCCTGGAAGCTGGATGGTCTCACCTTGGTTGTGACATACGACAATGGCAAACTAACCAAGGTAGTGACTCGCGGTAATGGCCATATTGGCACCAACATTACGCATCTGGCACCAGCTATCAGTGGTATTCCGCTGTCTATCAGCGAAAAGGGACATCTCGTGATTCGTGGCGAGGCTGTCATCTCCTATGCCGACTTCGAGCAGTTTATCATCGAAAGCGAAGGTGATTACGCCAATCCCCGCAATCTTGCATCCGGATCTCTTTCTTTGAAAGATGTAGAAGAAGTAAAGCAGCGCCATATCCAATGGATTCCTTTCACCCTGGTTTATTGCGAACAGGAAATCACATCATGGGGCAAAAGAATGCAGTGGTTGAAAGAACAGGGTTTTCATCCGGTAGAACGCCAGAACATAGAGCAGCCAACTTCTGATAACATCCAAAAGGAAATTGATGCTTTTACAGCTAAGGTGACCAATAAAAAGAATCCTTTCCCTGTAGATGGTCTCGTCATCTGCTACGATGATACCTCCTATGCTGCTACAGGTTCCGTAACAGGTCATCATGCAACAAGAGCCGGTTACGCCTTCAAATGGCAAGATGAGCACGCCGATACCGAACTCGACCACATCGAATGGTCGTGTGCAGCCAATACCATCACTCCTGTGGCTGTCTTCAAGCCTGTAGAACTGGAAGGCACAACTGTTCAGCGAGCATCTCTCTGCAATGTAAGTGAATGCGAGCGTTTGGGTATCGGAGGCAAGGGAACCCGATTGCAGGTAATCAAGGCCAACAAGATTATCCCAAAGGTGATCAATGTGACAGAATCACTGGGTGTTTTTGAAATTCCTGAAGAGTGTCCTGTCTGCCATGCTGAAGCTATCGTTAGAGAAAGCGAAAGCGGTACGAAAACACTGCATTGTACCAACCCGCAATGTGCAGCGAAGCAGTTGAAGAAGTTCACGAGATTCGTAAGCAAGGAAGGTTTGAACATAGAAGGTATTTCAGAACAGACCATCTGGAAGCTGGTAAACGAAGGTTTGATCAGTGAGTATGCAGACTTTTATCATCTTTCTGATCATGCCTATGTCATCTCTTCCTGGGAAGGATTCGGAAAGAAGAGTGTAGGCAATATGCTGGAAAGCATACGCAAAAGCCGAAATACAGATGGTCGTCATCTGCTCTATGCACTGAACATCCCGCTGTGTGGAGGTGATGTCGCCAAAAAGCTGATTGAACGCTATCCAGTCAGGAAACTGATAGAAACCGCACGGCTCTGTATGTTTGATGATGAGTTTGCCAGCATAGACGGCATTGGTCCTGAAAAAAGTGCCAAATTCATCGCCTGGTTCAAAGATGACAACAACTTCGCTCATGTAGAGCATCTGATGAAGGAGCTGACCATTACAGAACAGGCAACTGTAGAGAAAGGCACGCTGTGTGATGGACTAACCTTCGTTGTAACGGGTGATGTTCATCATTATAAAAACCGCACCGAGCTGAAGGCTTACATCGAAAGCCAAGGTGGCAAGGTGACGGGAAGCGTTAGCAAGAGTACCAACTATCTGATTAATAACGATGCTGCCTCGCAGAGTTCAAAGAACAAGAAGGCACACGAACTCAACATCCCTATCATCACGGAAGATGAGTTCGTTGAGAAATTCGGATAAATAAAAATCCCTTAGACTTCAACAAGCCTAAGGGATTTTTATTTGGTTATTCTTGAATTAGTGCGTTCCGCAATATTGTCCCATAAAAAGGATACCGCCACTCTGACTGTCCTGAATCATATACACAAATGGACGGTCAGCGATGAACTCCACATTTCTTGTCTCCTCAGGTGCCATGGCTGTCAGCATCACGGCAGCAGTTACAGCAGCAGCCTTTGTTCCCTGCTCATTCACCTCTATCTTTGCCTTCTGAAGCATCTTGCTTACAAAGAAATTGCCGTCAGCAAAATGACTGAAGTTCGCTTTGCCTGCCACAAACATAGAAGGAGCACCCAAATCACTGATGATTGCATTCAGAGGCAGTTCCTGCTCGATAGTAAATTTAGGCAACTTGAGATTCACCATACAGTTTTCCATATTCTGCGAAATCTGATTCAGCTTCTCTTCATCCAAACCTTTCATCATTTCCTGGATATTCTTGCCCTCATTTGGCAGAAGTACCAGCATGCGATAGCTGCCATTACCATAAGGAAGATCTACAGCCTTGAAATCCTTGTTCTCAGTATAGAAGAGCTTCTTTACCTGATGCATCATTTCCACTTTCTGGATATCACGTGTATAGCCACGGAAGTTCTCCAGCTTGGTGTCCTTGGCATTGAACTTGTTCTGCCATGTTCCCTTGAAATAGATGGCATTCATCAAATACGATACTGCATCGGCTGAAACCTGATCAATAATACGTGGAATCATGCCGTTGGTCTTTTCCTTACACCAGCCATTGATGCGGTCAGTTGACTTGGGAGAGGTGAAATCCAGACTTTCAATACCTGCCTGATAGCCATCACTTACCTGCTGGGAGAAATTCTTGTTCAGCTTGAAGTTCTTGTTTACTGCGATATAATTGGCAATATTAACAGTTGTCTGCTTGTCTTGATGATTGGCATTAAGAAGCATAGCCTTATAAAGCTCATTCAGATCGTTGACAGAAACTCCTTCGCAACCGATAGCTTTCAAGATCTCCTGCTGAGTGATTCCATCCGCACCATTTGCCAGCATTCCCATCAGATAAGATACGCTCATAGGTGAAATCACCTTAGACCCCATATCTGTAACCTTATTGAAGAGGCGAAGCGCAAATGCATTGTTCTTCTTCACTATATCCTGCTGGGCGTCAGAAAGAACAAGATAGCTATTATCTAAATCCTCTTCATTCTTACCCATTTCGCTGTTCTTGCCTACATTAGAATTGCCGTTTATCTTCTTGCTGCTGGCACAAGAAGTCATAGCCATTGCAGCCATCATCATCAGGGCTGCCACAGTTAACTTACTTTCATTTCTCTTTTTCATAATCTTTTAATTTTGTTGATAATCTGTCTATGAAATGCAAGTTGCTGCGATTCCTTGCATCAGAAGGCTAAAATTTAAGACTCGTTAACTGCCTCCTTACCTGGCAACACACGCAAATGATATCTGTTACCATCAAAGTCAACACGCATCAGACTCTGAGGTTTGGTTATCTTGGCTAACTCAAGAGCCACATGCCCCATCGTTCTGCGAAGATTCAATTCTACACAAGATACAAGCTCTAACTGGCCATCCTTTGCAGCAATCATCATATCTACTCCAAATGGTCCGTTATAGTTTTCCTTTAATGCGGGTTCAACTATATCTATAATTTTCTGTCTTGCAGAGAGAAGTGCAACTTCACTAATGTATTTCTTCATTATTTCAACCTTTTCTTCTTCAGAGCAGAGCAAGTTGCCGGTATAAGCATTTTTGACGGTGTCGAAGAGCGAGAGTCCCAGATAGTGTACCTTGCCGTCAAGCATCTCAAATTCCATACCGAAATCTTTCACCTTATTATAATATGGCTCTACGGTAACACCACCCTGCCTGAAGATGATGTTGCTTACCCAGCGTTGGAAAGCCGGATATTCACCATTTGTCCGGAACTCATCGGCAGAAACATATTTCACGCCTCTTCCACTACTACTCCAAGGAGCCTTGACTACAGCCTTGCCCCACTTCATTACGCATTCCTTAACCAGAGCAAAGTTATCTGCTAATACTACATCCTGCTGCAGATGTTCAGCGGCCCATTGGCGGCTGCTTATCGCGCGTACCTTATCTAATACCTCATCAGTAGGCAGCATGATTTCCGGCAAACCGATACGTTCCAGCTCGCCTTTCAGACTCAAGTCCCATCCCCAAGGATGCACGCAGTCTATAAACTCCGTCTTAAGCAGATGCTCAAGCTGCAGTTTGGTTATAAACTCAACTTTTTCCACAAGGTGCTCACCCAAATGGCGCACCTTGTCGCGTGCATTGTCGATGTCGTCAACAAGCACCAAGTCACCCTGATCTGCCCACAAGGCAGGTATGAATGCAAGGTCGCTTCGCAACTGTCTTCCTGCATGAGGAGCTGTAAACTGTCGCAAATGAGCGGCCAATGCCAAATCGTGTTCTGGATTGAAGATATGTAGTTTCATACTGCAAAGATACAAATTATTGAGATAAAAACGGCAAAAGAAGGTAAGTTTTACTTAGAAAAGTGCTAAATAATGAAAAAAATGTTAGATTTTGCTATCTAGAGTTTGCAAATTTAAAATATATTATTACCTTTGCATCGTAAAAAACAAATATGAATCAATATTAAACGCATGGAAGAAGCATTCTTCAGAACACATACATATCTAGTTGAGCATATAGATGCTCCAGTCAGACGAACCTTGATGGATGAGATTGACTGGAACGATCGTATGATTGGCATCAAAGGCACTCGAGGCGTAGGTAAATCTACCTTTCTCCTCCAGTATGCCAAGGAACACTTTGGACCATACGATCGCAAGTGCTTGTATGTGAACATGAACAACTTCTATTTCCAGAGCAGAGGTATTGCCGATTTTGCAGGCGACTTCGTGAATCAAGGTGGACGAACACTCCTGATAGACCAGGTGTTCAAACAGCAGGACTGGAGCAAGGAACTCCGCAAATGCTACGATTTGTATCCTGAATTGAAGATTGTGTTTACAGGTTCCAGCGTAATGCGCTTGAAGGAAGAGAATCCAGAACTCAATGGCATCGTGAAGAGTTACAATCTCCGTGGCTTCTCATTCAGAGAATATATCAATCTGAAGACGGGCAACGATTTCCAGCCATACGAGCTCGAAGATATTCTCCGCAATCATGAGCACATCATCAAGCAGATCCTCCCCAAGGTGAGTCCAATGAAATACTTCAATGATTATCTGCATCATGGCTTCTACCCATTCTTCTTGGAACAGCGTAACTTCACAGAGAATCTACTAAAGACAATGAACATGATGACCGAGGTTGACATCCTCCTCATCAAGCAGATAGAACTGAAGTATCTGCCAAAAATAAAACGCCTGTTCTACGAGTTGGCTGTCGAAGGCGCCAAGGCTCCCAACGTGAGCCAGCTGGCCGAAAGCATCAATACAAGTAGGGCAACCGTGATGAACTACATTAAGTATCTGGCGGATTCCAGACTCATCAATATGATCTATCCAGAGGGGCAGGATTTTCCAAAGAAACCATCTAAGGTGATGATGCATAATACTAACTTGATGTACGCTATCTATCCTATACAGATTGACAAGCAGGAAGTGATGGAAACATTCTTCGTCAATTCACTTTGGAAAGACCACAAAGTTCACCAGGGCGGTAAAGACCACTATTATACAGTGGATGGCAACAGGAAATTCAGAATCTGTGATGCACAAACACCCAACAAGATGCGTAGTAATCCAGATACCATCTATGCCCGTTACAATACTGAGGTGGGCAAGGACAACAAGATTCCGTTATGGCTCTTGGGATTCCTGTATTAACGAAATTTCGAAAGAAGAATTAAATACAAAACATTTTTAATATTTTATCTAAAAGTAAAATGGCTAAAGAGAAAAAATTTATCACTTGTGATGGTAACACAGCTGCCGCACATGTAAGCTACATGTTTACTGAGGTTGCTGCTATCTACCCTATTACTCCATCATCACCAATGGCGGAGCATGTAGATGAATGGGCTGCCAAAGGTCGTAAGAACCTTTTCGGTCAGCGAGTTTCTATCCAGGAAATGGAATCAGAGGCTGGTGCTGCCGGTGCAGTTCACGGTTCTCTCCAGGCTGGTGCCTTGACTTCAACTTACACTGCTTCTCAGGGTTTGTTGCTGATGATTCCTAACATGTACAAGATTGCTGGTGAGTTGCTCCCTTGCGTGTTCAACGTATCAGCTCGTACATTGGCTTCTCACTCACTTTGTATCTTCGGTGACCACCAGGACGTAATGGCTTGCCGCCAGACTGGCTTCGCTATGTTCTGCTCTGGTTCTGTTCAGGAGGTGATGGACCTCTCTGCAGTTCCTCACTTGGCTACATTGGAGACAAAGGTTCCTTTCGTTAACTTCTTCGACGGTTTCCGTACTTCTCACGAGTACCACAAGATCGAGGAGATGGATATGGAAGACATCCGTCCATTGGTTAAGGAAGAGTTCATCGAGGACTTCCGTAACCGTGCTTTGACTCCTGAGCGTCCTGTTACTCGCGGTACCGCTGAGAACCCAGAGACATTCTTCACTCACCGTGAGGCTTGCAACCCTTACTACGATGCAATCCCTGAGGTTGTAGAGAAGTACTGCCAGGAGATGACTAAGATTACTGGCCGTGAGTATCACCTCTTCAACTACTATGGTGCTGAGGATGCAGAGAACATCATCATCCTGATGGGTTCTGCTACAGAGCCAGCTCGCGAGGCTATCGACTACTTGAACAAGCAGGGCAAGAAGGTTGGTATGGTTGCAGTTCACCTCTTCCGTCCATTCTCTGTTGACTTCTTGAAGAAGACTATCCCAGCTACCGTTAAGCGTATCGCTGTTCTCGACCGTACTAAGGAGCCAGGTGCAGAGGGTGAGCCATTGTACCTCGACGTTAAGTCAGCTCTCTACGATGACGAGCGCAAGCCATTGATCGTTGGCGGTCGCTACGGTCTCGGTTCTTCTGATACAACTCCAGCTAAGATCGTTGCTGTATTCAAGAACCTTGAGTTGCCACAGCCAAAGAACCACTTCACTGTAGGTATCGTTGATGACGTTACATTCACTTCTCTCCCAGAAGAGGAGGAAATCCCAATGGGTGGCGACGACTTGTTCGAGGCTAAGTTCTACGGTTTGGGTGCTGACGGTACTGTTGGTGCTAACAAGAACTCAGTTCAGATTATCGGTAACAATACTAACAAGTATTGCCAGGCATACTTCTCTTACGACTCTAAGAAGTCTGGTGGTTTCACCTGCTCTCACTTGCGTTTCGGCGACAGCCCTATCCACAGTGCTTATCAGGTAAATACTCCTAACTTCGTAGCTTGCCACGTACAGGCTTACCTCCACATGTACGATGTAACACGTGGTTTGCGTAAGAACGGTTTCTTCCTGTTGAACACTATCTTCGATGGTGAGGAGTTGGTTAACTTCATCCCTAACAAGGTAAAGCGTTACTTCGCTCAGAACAACATCACTGTTTACTATATCAACGCAACTAAGATTGCTCAGGAGATTGGTCTCGGTAACCGTACCAACACCATCCTCCAGTCTGCATTCTTCCGTATCACAGAGGTTATTCCTTTGGATCTCGCTGTAGAGCAGATGAAGGCATTCATCGTTAAGTCTTACTCTAAGAAGGGTCAGGACGTTGTTGACAAGAACTTCGGCGCTGTTGACCGTGGTGGTGAGTACAAGCAGTTGACAGTAGATCCAGCTTGGGCTAACCTCGCTGACGATGAGGCTAAGGAGGATAACGCTCCAGCATTCGTTAAGGAGCTCGTTCGTCCTATCAACGGCCAGGCAGGTGACCTCTTGAAGGTTTCTGACTTCGTTAAGCACAACACAGTTGACGGTACATGGCAGAACGGTACTGCAGCATTCGAAAAGCGTGGTGTTGAGGCATTCGTACCAGTATGGAACGTAGAGAACTGTATCCAGTGTAACAAGTGTTCATTCGTTTGTCCTCACGCAGCTATCCGTCCATTCGTATTGACCGACGAGGAGCTCGCAGGCATCGAGGGTCTCAAGACTCAGGATGTTAAGGCACCTAAGGCTTTGGCTGGAATGCACTTCCGCATCGAGATTTCAGTACTCGACTGTCTTGGTTGTGGTAACTGTGCTGACGTCTGCCCAGGTAAGAAGGGTGAGAAGGCGTTGACAATGGTTCCATTCAACGTAGACGCAGAGGATATGGTCAAGGAAGCAGCTAACTGGGAGTACCTCGTACACAAGGTAGCTTCTAAGCAGGATCTCGTAGACATCAAGCAGAGCCCTAAGAACTCTCAGTTCGCTCAGCCATTGTTCGAGTTCTCTGGTGCTTGCTCTGGTTGTGGTGAGACTCCATACGTTAAGTTGATTTCTCAGCTCTTCGGTGACCGTCAGATGATTGCTAACGCTACTGGTTGTTCTTCAATCTACTCAGCTTCTATCCCATCTACTCCATATACAAAGAACGCTAAGGGTCAGGGTCCTGCATTCGACAACTCATTGTTCGAGGACTTCTGCGAGTTCGGTCTCGGTATGGTAATGGGTAACAAGAAAATGAAGGAGCGCATCGCTCACTTGCTCGAGGAGGCTAAGGCTCAGGAGCATGTTCCTGCTGAGTTCGTAGCTGCTGCTGACAAGTGGATGGCTAACATGAACGATTCTGAGGGTTCTAAGGAGGCTGCTGCAGAGTTGAAGCCTCTTATCGCTGCCGGCGCTGAGAAGGGTTGCCCTATCTGCAAGGAGCTCAAGACTTTGGATCACTACCTCGTTAAGCGTTCACAGTGGATCATCGGTGGTGACGGTGCTTCTTATGATATCGGTTACGGTGGTCTCGACCACGTATTGGCTTCTGGTGAGGATGTTAACATCCTGGTACTCGATACTGAGGTTTACTCTAACACTGGTGGTCAGTCTTCTAAGTCTACTCCACTCGGTGCTATCGCACAGTTCGCAGCTCAGGGTAAGCGTATCCGTAAGAAGGATCTCGGTTTGATGCAGACTACATACGGTTACATCTACGTAGCTCAGGTAGCTATGGGTGCTGACAATGCCCAGACATTGAAGGCTATCCGCGAGGCTGAGGCTTATCCAGGTCCATCACTCATCATCGCTTACGCACCATGTATCAACCACGGTTTGAAGCGTAAGGGCGGCATGGGTCGTTCACAGCACGAGGAAGAGTTGGCTGTTGAGTGCGGTTACTGGCACTTGTGGCGTTACAACCCACTGTTGGCTGAAGAGGGTAAGAACCCATTCACACTCGACTCTAAGGCTCCTAACTGGGAGAACTTCCGCGACTTCCTGCTCGGTGAGGTTCGTTACCTCTCTGTACAGAAGGCATTCCCTAAGGAGGCTGATGAGCTCTTCTCTCAGGCAGAGAAGATGGCTAAGCTCCGTTACCAGACTTACGTTCGTAAGAGCCAGGAGGACTGGAGCGAGCAGATCTAATCTCAAATAAAATTTAGATTCTAACATAATGAGCCTTGGTTGTTATTTTGGCAACCAAGGCTTTTTTGTTTCCCTTTTCGTATCTTTCATGATTTCCCTCGCATAGGGTAACTGAATTTACTCACCCCACTCCTCCTTCACATCGAAGCAAGGACAATCCTTGCTGGCGAACTCATTGTGCCCATGAACCGTCGCCTCGGGATATTCCTCCTTCAGCTGCTCAATGAGCGCTTTCAGCGCTGCCTTCTGCTCTGGGGTTCGGGTGTCCTTCGGCTTGCCATCCTGGGATAGGCCGCCGATGTAGCAAACTCCGATACTCACGCTGTTGTGACCCTTGCAGTGGGCGCCCACCTCTTCTACTGATCTGCCCACGTGGATGCTTCCGTCACGGTAAATCACGAAATGATAACCGATGCAGAAAAAGCCACGCTCACGATGCCAACGGTCGATGTCGGCTACGGTGTAGTCACGACCTTCTCGGGTCGCACTACAATGAATGATGATTTCCTTGATCTTGCGCATAATAGAATAATGTATTTTATTTGAGATTGTGATTTACAAGAGTATATTTCGCAGGAATATTAGTTGGAAGAACAACCATATACTCTTTAGGAATATCATCTTTTCCCCAGTCTTTGATAACCAGCGTAACTTTCTCCTTTTTCGGCAAAGCATCGCTGACCATGTCGCAAAACTCCTGGAACTTCTCCTCGTTGTAAGCCACAAGTCCCGTCTTCAACGACTTGCCCATCACGATGCTTCCGTACTTCAATGCAAGCGGACCAAAGCCCGGCGTGATATAGGGCTTGCGAAGCACCGGCTTCTTAGGAACACGAGCCTTCTCCTCCATAATCGCAGGCATGGTTCTAACCTCCTCTACAATCTCAATCTTGAACTTCTTCTCCTCCTTCTCACCATTTTTCTTATTCTTCTCTTTCTCCTCTTCAATCTCCTTGAACTCTACCTCAATTTTCTTCTGAAACCTGATAGGTACAGGTGCAATTTTATAACGACCTGCACACAGGAATATCTTAGCCCACATTGCAGCTGTCTTTGATGAAAAACTTAAAGATTCCTAACGAAATCCTAGATTTTGGCAGTTTTCAGCCAATTACCTAGCTGATTTTGCATAAAGAATCCTAATTTGCGGCGAATGTTCGGGAAAATCCCCAAAATGCTACACC
>NZ_JBBNGE010000047.1:0-26690 GCF_040095255.1 Segatella sinensis
TGATACCGTCGGGTCAAGACACTCCTCCCTGCTCGCTATTATGAGTGCTGGCGCTTCTCGTGTGATGAGCGAGGAGGCACTGATGAAGGTGGTGGCGAAGAGAATGCCGAGCTATTATCAGGAGAATGACTGCCATCAGCTGATTCACGATTTCTATGCGAAATATGGGGATAGCTCGAAGCCGTTTTCGAGGGATGTGATTCGGGTGAACGCTTTGGCGGAGCAGGCTGCTAAGAGCTTGCTTGCCGGGGATTACAAATCCCCGGAACGCCTGACGGGGGACTTTCTTGCTGGACAAAATGGTTATAGCTTGCTTGCCGGGGATTGCAAATCCCCGGAACGCCTGGCGGGGGACTTTATGGGGCAAATGGCAGGCAATGCTAATCATACAGTTCAAAGTTCAAATCTCAATGGTCAAAGTGAAGACGAGGAATATCCTGCTCCGCCTCCGATGCCCAAAAAGCTGCCGAAGCTGGTGGAGCTGCTGATATCCAAGACTCCGGAAATCTATCAGCCGGCTGTGGCTTGCGCCATTTTCCCTCCGCTGGCTACCCATCTCTGGAGAACGAAATTCAGATATATCGATAACGTGGAGCACGAAGCTACCCTGATGACCTGTCTGCTTGCCGGTACAGGTGCAGGTAAAAGTTGCGTACAGAAACCTATCGATTTCATCATGGAGGACATCCGTAAAAGAGATGCCGAAAACCTGAAGCGTGAGAAGGAATGGAAAGAGGAGATGATGCGCAAGGGTGCCAACAAGGATAAACGCAAACGCCCTGAAAATCTGATTATCCAGGAGATTGATGCCGATATGACCAATCCTGCCTTCGTGATGCGTACCGCTGAAGCCAAGGAACATTTCCTTTATACTTCGCTGAACGAAATCGACCAGTTTGATGCACTGAGAGGTATCGGCAATCAGCAGTTCCGTATCATGTGCCTCGCCTTTGACCCTAGTAACAAATTCGGACAGTCTCGTGTAGGAATCCAGAGCGTTACCGAACGTGTCTGCGTCCGCTTCAACTGGAATGCATCCACTACCATCGACAAGGGACAGCGGTATTTCGCGAAGGTGCTGACCGATGGTCCACTGAGCCGTATCAACTTCTGCACCATCCCGGAACGGGAGATTGGCGAGGATATTCCCATCTATGGCACATACGATGATGAATTCAGAAATTCTCTGAAACCCTACATCGAAAATCTCTGTATGGCGTCGGGACTGGTGGAATGCCAGGAGGCGTATGATCTTGCCGTGGTATTGAAGAATGAGAATGCCGAGTTTGCACGTACTTCGCAGAACCGCATCTTCGAGAATTTCTCGTTCCGTGCCAACGTCATCGCCTACCTCAAGGCGTGCGTGCTCTATGTTGCCAACGGCTACAGATGGGAGCCGGAGATGGATGATTTCATCCGCTGGAGCGAGCGTTACGACCTCTACTGCAAGATGCGTTTCTTCGGCGATATGATTGCCCGGGAGAACAGTGCCGGCGAGAAGAGTTCGAAGCGTGGACCGGAGAATCTGCTGCAACTGCTGCCTGATATCTTCACCATGCCGCAGTTGGATGCCATCCGTATGGAGCATGGATTGAATGCGAAGGGTACCCGGAATGTGATCAAGCAGTGGATTTACCGTGGGTACATCGAGCGAATCTCTCCGTCCGGCGAGGACGGGAAAAGTGGTTACGGTTACAGTAGTTACAGTTTTAAAAAGTTGAAGTACCGCCATGACGGGCAGGTGCTTGAAGCTTGATTTTTAAATTAATTGAATATTTATGGAAATAGTATTGAAGCGTATAGCCAAGAAGAACAGCTATACCATTGGTCGCCTCTATATCCTGAAGGATGAGGAGGTAGAGAGTGTGGTTCACTCTTCATGGATGAACCCACAGTTGAAGCGTTGGTTCGAGCATAAGATAGATGCCGGCAAACTGACGCAGGAGCGATATTTCTGCGATACCTTGGAGCCTACGTGGCGCAATCTGAAGGGTGTGGAACTCCAGCCCGAGGAGGTGAACGTGCGCCTGGGCAGGGTTTCGGGCAAGAAGGCGCAGAAGATGAAGGGCACTACGGCGATTCCCGAAGGCACCTATCCGTTGTTAGTCACCAAGTCGCCCCGTTTCAAGGAGTGGCTGCCGTATCTGCAGGGTGTTCCTGATTTCGAGGGCATCCGCATCCATGCCGGCAACTACTCCGACGATACCCAGGGTTGCATCCTGGTGGGTGAGAACAAGGTGAAGGGTATGGTGGTAAATTCCCGCATCTGGCTGCATCGACTGATGAAATGCATCAGCGAAGCGAGAGAAAAGGATGAATCCGTCTGGATTATCATCCTCTAAACCAAGAAGTAGTGCATTGCAAAAGAGTACCTGAATAAAGGGAAAATTTTGCAGTGCACTGATGGGGCAGGGTGAAAAATATATAAAAATTCTTTTGTCTCGATTGTTTTTGCTATCTTTGCAAGCGGATTCTGACTTGAAGAGGAGAATCGGATGTCTTATTAAATAATGTAATGATATAACTCTAAACAAATATGAAGATAAACATTGGACCGGCTACGCCTGACAGGGCGTCGCACATTGCATCGCTCATCATGGAGGCGATGAACCCGGGATGCTGCCAGAACCTGGCTGGTGCTCATCATACACTGGCGGAATTCCACCAGGTGATGGAAAGACTCGTGAGAATGGAGGATAGCCAGTATAGTTACCGCAATACGCTCCTGGCTACCAATAGCGAGGGCATTACTGCTGGTATCATCGTGTCTTACGACGGTGCTCAGCTCAAGGCGCTGCGCAAGCGATTCATCGAGGAGGCTAAGGAAACCTTCGGAATTGACTATACAGGAATGGATCCGGAAACGCAGGAGGGCGAACTCTATATCGACAGCCTCGCCGTGCCTGCTGCCTTCCGTGGCAAGGGTATCGCCAAGATGCTGCTCAAGGCTGTGATAGAAAAAGGCTGGGAAATGGGCCTTCCTGCCGTGGGACTGCTCGTGGATAAGGGCAATCCGAAGGCAGAAAGACTCTATGCCGATATGGGATTCGAATACGTGAACGATGCCGTGTGGGGTGGCCACAGCATGAAGCATCTTCAGTATCCGCTACGCTAGTTCTCAGATTTCGGAATCCGCTACTCCAGTTCCTCAATCTCATCTTCGTTCATCTCCCTGTCAAGCTGGCCGCGCCAGAGATACTTGCGGGTTTCGTGAACGATGATGCCGCTGAGGCAGAGCAGGGAGATGAGGTTTGGTATCGCCATCAGGGCATTCATGCAGTCGGCGATATTCCATACCAGTCCGAGGCTGATGACACTGCCCAGGAAGATACTCACAATATACAACATGCGATAGATGAGCATCCAGCGCTTTCCCTTGAGATACTCTACGCAGCGTTCGCCATAATAGCTCCATCCCAGGGTGGTGCTGAAGGCGAAGGTGGCGAGGCCGATGGTGAGCAATGGGGCTCCTATGTATGGTATCTTGCTGAAGGCTGCCTTGGTAAGCGCTGCGCCATCGTGGTAGTCGATATCAGGATAGGCGATGATGCTGGAGGTGATGACCAATCCCGTGAGGGCACAGATGATGACGGTATCCCAGAAGGTTCCGGTAGAGGATACCAGCGCCTGGCGTACCGGATTGCGGGTCTGGGCGGCGGCTGCTACGATAGGTGCCGAACCGAGTCCCGACTCGTTGGAGAAGAGTCCGCGGGCGATACCATAGCGGGCTGCTATCATGAGGGTGCTGCCTGCAAAACCGCCTCCGGCTGCACGGGTAGTGAAGGCGGATTCGAAGATAACCTTCAGGGCTGGCAGGAGATAGGCGTGATTGACGATCAGAATGTAGATGCAGCCCACCACATAGAAAAGCGCCATGAAAGGCACAAGCATTCCACATACTTTTGAGATGCTCTGCACACCACCGATGATGACTGCGGCACCGAGGAGGGTAACGATAGCGCCGGTGATGTATGGACTGATGCCATATTGGTTTTCTACCAGTGTGGAGATGGCATTCGCCTGTACGGTGCTGCCGATGCCGAAGGAGGCGAGGGCGGCAAAGAGGGCGAAGAGGATACCGAACCACTTCCATCCCAATCCCTTTTCGAGGGCATACATCGGACCGCCAAGCATCTCTCCACGCTTGGTCTTGACGCGGTATTTCACGGCAAGAAGACCTTCGGCATACTTGGTGGAGATACCGAAGACACCGGTGAGCCAGCACCAGAATACGGCGCCTGGTCCACCCAGGGCGATGGCAGTGGCCACACCTATGATATTACCGGTACCGATGGTCGCGGCAAGGGCTGTGGCGAGGGCTCCGAACTGGGAGACATCGCCAGTGGCATTCTTGTCCTTCTTGAAGGACAGCGATATCGCCTGGAAAATCTTACGCTGTGGAAAGTGAAGGCGAACCGTCAGGAAAATGTGGGTTCCCAGCAGCAGGATGATCATCGGCCACCCCCAAAGGAACGAACTGAAGGATGTGAAAAATTCGTTGATTGCTTCCATGTTAATCTCTCTTTTTAAATTACAATTATAAAATCTATATCTAATTTTCTTCAAACTCTACCCGGGCATTGGGGAATCCCATAGCCTTGAACATATCGCGGAACTGCTGCCTGGCATTGCGCTGGGCGATACGGATATTGGCTGGGGTGAGGCAGCGTTTCTTCATCTGGGCATAGGCACGGTCGTAGAGTGCCTGGCGGTCGGCTCCCGTCCACTTTCCTTCTTCGAAGAAGCTGCGGGTTCGGGCTTCGTCGATGAAGTTGTTATCCAGCAGTCGGATAGGAGGGAGGGTGCAGACGATGGAATCCTTCTCTGCATTTGTCTGGATCCATCCTTCCTTTACATCTTTCATATTGATGCCCAGGCGCAGGGTGCCGTAATAGATGCGCACCAGCTGGTCGTCGCCGAAGAAGCCGCGACGAACGGTATCTACCAGTTCCTCGTTGCTGATGGCGAGAAACTCCCATTCGCCTATCGCCTCGATGCTCTCTACCTGGGTAGGCGACAGGGTGGTCTGCTCTTCTGTGGTTACGCTCACCGTATTATCCTTGTTGAGCCAATAGAGCGTGCCCGCTAGTATGAGGGCAAGGATGGTGAGCAGGATGATGCCATATTTCTTCATATCTCATTCCTCCTTAGTTTGAGGGGTTGTCTTTTTCTCACTTAATTTTTGTCTTTCTTCTCACTAGTTTTTATCTTTCTTCTCTACTCCCGAGTTCTGCAGAAATCCCCTGATATCATCGAGGGTGAACTTCTTGCGGAAGCTGATCTGAATGTTCTCTTCCCGGAAACCCATCTGCTTGAGCATCGGGATGAGGGTGTTGGCTGCACTGACGCGAGCCTGCTCCATCAGGTCGAGGTTGGGAATATCGCGGATGATGCTCTCTCTGCCCTGCTGTTCCAGTTGGGTGAGTTCGGCATCGGAGTAGTTGCTGCGGGTGAGTGAAACATACTGTTTCAGTTTCTTGTGGTCGATTCGGGTGCCTGTGAGCACCATTTTCGGGTCGGGCAGGATGATTTCTATCTTATCGCCTTTACGTGACACATTCCTGTCTGAGAATCCCTGGAAATCTACATACGCCTTGATGGTAGCATCCATAGGGATGGCTACCTTTCGGTTGGAGCCTGGCACGGGGATGTTGAATTCGTGCTTCAGGAAGGAACCCTTAAGCTTGAACTGGTCATCGTGGGTGATGATCTTATGAACGTGCGCCTCGGCGGTATAAAGGCGCGTGCATTTCTGTATCTGCATCACCATCGTGGGGATGGTATCGATGGCGCTCTTCTTCTCTTCTGCCGGCTTCTTGGGAGAGCAGGAGAGAAGGCTGAGGATAACCGCCGGGATGAGGATAAAAAATACTTTCTTCATACGAATAAGGGTATAATTATACAATCTATATATAGAATATATGATAAAATATATGATGAGGATATAATAAAAGCTCTTGAAGTCAGGTTTAGCCCAACCATCAAGAGCTTTCTTATGTGATTAGAATTTTGCCATTTTGATAGCGTCGATAGCGCACTCGTCACCCTTGTTGCCCAACTTGCCGCCGCAGCGATCCTTCGCCTGCTGGAGGTCGTTGGTGGTGAGAAGTCCGTAGATGACAGGGATTTCCTGTGTGGCATTGAGGCGCGCAATACCGTAGGTGACACCCTCGCAGATATAGTCGAAGTGCGGAGTCTCGCCACGAATCACACTACCCAGGATGATGACAGCATCGTAGCCGCCATTGAGCACCATCTGGTGTGCGCCGTAGATAAGTTCGAAGCTTCCCGGTACGGTCTTTACATGGATGTTCTCAGGGATGGCTCCATGCTTCTCCAGCGTCTTGACAGCTCCATCGAGCAAGGCGCCTGTAATCTCTGGGTTCCATTCTGCTACCACGATACCGAAGCACATGTTGCTGGCATCTGGAATCTTGGAAAAGTCGTATTCCGACAAATTATGAAGTGCTGTTGCCATAATGTTCTGATTTAGTTGGAAGCACGCTCGATGTACTTATCAATCTCAGAGCTCTGAACGAGCATAGAGTTTACATACTTCTTCTTGATGTCCTGATAGATGCTCAAAGCCTCTGCCTTCTTGTTCTGGCTCTCCAGAATTTCGCCAGCCTTGATGAGGAAGGCAGGAGAGAGTGAATTGTTGGCATCATCCTCTGCCTTGCTGTCTGCCATGGAAGCTGCCTTCTTGAAAGCGGCTACGGCATCATCGAGCTTGTTGAGGTGAGCGTATGCATCGCCGAGGGCTGCCTGAGCGGCTGGGCTGATCATCTCGTCGTCCTTAGATGAGAATGCATCGAGGCTCTTCTCTGCCTCTGCCCACTTGCCGAGGTTGGCATAGCAGAGACCTGCATAGAGGTTGGCGAGGTTGCCTGCATCGGTGCTGCCGTATTCGCTGGCAATCTTAGCGAAGCCTACGTAGCCAGCGCCATCGCCGTTGAGTGCCTGCTCGTACATCTCGTTCTGGAAATAGGTCTGACCCTTGCCGAGCAATGTGCTTGCCTTGTCCTCACGAGGACCTGCAATCTGAGACATGTAAGCGAATACACCTGCGATGATAACGATCAATGCTACCACTGCGATCATAATTGCCTTCTTGTATTTCATGAAGAAGGCCTCTTTCATGTTAAGGCTCTCGATTTCCTGAGCCTGTACGTTGTTGTTTGCCATTTCTTATTTTTTGTTTTTTATTATTCTTTGTTATTCCTAGCTCTTTTAGGTTGCAAATTTACTGATTTTTATTCAGATATTGAAATTTCTAGCCTACTTTTTTCGTTTTTTGGGCTTTTTCTGCTAACTTTGCAGTCAATTAGCAGAAAAGTATCTATGATTTTAAAGAATATTTCCATTATTAATTACAAAAACATCAAGGGCGCCAACCTGGAGCTTTCGCCCAAGATCAACTGTCTTATCGGCCATAATGGTATGGGTAAGACCAACTTTCTCGATGCCATCTACTATCTCTCGTTTTGCAGGAGCGCCAACAATCCCATCGATTCGCAGATCATCACGCACGACGAGGCTTTCTTCATGCTGGAGGGCAACTACGAGAGTGATAATGGAGATATGGAGAACATCTACTGCGGCATGAAAAGAGGGACCAAGAAGCACTTCAAACGCAACAAGAAGGAGTATAAAAGACTCTCGCAGCACATCGGACTCATCCCGCTCATCTATGTTTCGCCTTCGGATGTTTCGCTCATAGAAGGCGGAAGTGAGGAGAGAAGAAAGCTGATGGATGTGGTGATTTCACAATACGACAATACGTATATCGAGGCGCTGAACAACTACAACAAGGCGCTGCAGCAGAGAAATGCGCTGCTGAAGATGGAGGAGGAACCGGATGCCACGCTGATGGAACTCTGGGAACAGCAGATGGCGATGAATGGAGAAATGCTCTATGCCAAGAGACAGGCGTTTGTGAGCGAACTGGTGCCGCTGTTTCAGGAGATTTACCAGCATATTTCGGGCAACCAGGAGAAGGTGGGGCTGCATTATATCTCCCACTGCCAGAGGGGACCGTTGCTGGAGGTGATTCAGCGTGACCGGTTCAAGGATAGAGCCGTAGGATATTCATTGCACGGCATGCACAGGGATGACCTGGAATTTACCATCGGAGATTATCAGATGAAGCGTGAGGGAAGTCAGGGACAGAATAAGAGTTATGTGATTGCCCTGAAGCTGGCGCAGTTCAGTTTCCTGCAGCGTACATGTTCGAATACCACTCCTTTGCTGCTCCTGGATGATATCTTTGATAAGCTTGATGCTCAGAGAGTTGAAGCTATCGTTCAACTGGTATCGAGTGACAGCTTCGGTCAGATTTTCATCACGGATACGAACCGTGATCATCTGGATCAGATTCTCCATCGACTGAATGGCGATTTTCGGATTTTTGAGGTGAATAATGGAGAAATTGCGTATGTTTAGGAGGAATAGCTTATGTTTAGACAGAAAGTTAAATCGATAGCAGAACTATTGCCTGAGTTTCTGAGAAACCAGGGATTGGAGACGCCTTTGCGGCAGAGACGTCTGATAGATAGTTGGGAGACTGTGGTAGGAGCACCTATCGCAGCCTATTGCGGTGAGAAATTCATCAAGAACCAGACGCTGTTTGTGAAAGTGATGAATCCGGCACTGAGGGCAGATCTTACCATGAATCGCTCCATCCTGGTTCGCAGATTGAACGAGCAGGTGGGAAGCATGGTGATTGCAGATATTAGATTCTATTAAGCTTTTGCCCTTACAGGGCGACAGGCTTGCATCCATAAATACCCAGGGCGATGCCCTGGGCAAGGAGCTTCTGCCCTTTCAGGGCGTGTGGTCTTACTTTCGAGTTTCTTGTTTATACCCCTTCTTCATCATCTTCTGATTCTTCTTTAGAAGTAGAAGAGGCTGAAGAGGTGGATTCGGTATCAAGAACCTGGTCGTTGCTGATGCTGACGGCACCCATTCTTGATATTTTCAGTACCAATGGAAGATATTCATCGCTGGTGATATCCGGGGAACCGACACTGGCTGCAAAACTGAGATTGTTTCCTTCTGCCTTATCGAAAACGATGCCCAGAAGGGCTCCCGTCGATTTCGTCTTCTTATCGAGATTGCCTTCGAAGGCTGCCTTTGTAAAGGTGTGGTTGAAGAACTCGGTACCATCGCTTCTCAGAATGCGGATGGTGATCTTGTTATCGTAATACTTGTTGGTCTTGTCCAGTTGGATGATGGGTAATTCGTGGTCGGCTTCTCGCTTCACTACCACCTTGTAATGGTTGCCCAGCCATTCTACATCTCTTGACTGTTCATATCCGCTCATCTCCTGGGTGGGTTTGTTGGTTACCTGTGCCACAGGTTTGGGGGCAATGATAATCTTGCTCTTTTTCTTTTCTGCGCAAGAAGCCATGAGACCTATCGCCAGAATGGATAATAATATGTAGTTACTTCGTTTCATCATTGTTGTTTATGTTTTGATGGCAATGCTTTTTTGATTTGCATTGTTTTCTTTTTGAAGTACAAAAGTAGTAAAAAAAAGCGAGAAATCATATTGTTTGCCGTTAAAAAACGAAAAAAGCATCGACTTTCACAAGCCGGTGCTTCATCTACCTAAATACTAACTAATAAATTCCTATTGAATCTTACACGATATAATAAAAGTTCAGTTTATGAATTCTAATCGTTTAATTTGACCCCGAAAATCCTAAAAGGTTTAATCGGGGAGAATAAAAAATCGTCTTTTTTTCTTTTATTAACGCATTTTCCCGCATTATATTGTATTTTCCTGCGAAAAAATGTTTTTTTTTACGAGATGCTTTCTTTTCTTACGAGACGATTTCATTCATGGCGATGTCTGTTTCCTCCGTCGGAATCTGAGACAGGAGCTGGAAGGGGAAGGCGATGCCTATTCTGTAGGCTCCAGGAATTTTCGGGAGGAAGCGGTCGTAATAGGCCTTGCCCCTGCCCAGTCGATTGCCCTGGATATCGAATGCCATACCCGGGATGATGGCTACATCTATCTCACTGTAGCGATGGGGAGGGAAAAGGGTGCCTGCAGGCTCCATGATATGATAGGCGCCTTCTCTTAAATCCGCTCTTCCGCTGTATTCACGAAGCACCATATTCCGGTCGTCAATTACTTCGGGCAATAATACCTTCTTACCGGAAGCCACCAGGCTATCGATGAAACGATGGGTATTCACCTCGTCGGGGAGGGAATAGTACATCATCACCGTATGAGCAGACTGCAGATGCCCATTCTCTTCGAGATGAGACAAAACAGAAAGCGACAGTTCCTCAAGAGTACTTGAGGAATACTGTCGCTTTCTATCTCTTATTATTTTTCTTAATTCTTTCTTATCCATGCTTATTTCTTCTTTACCACTTTGCTTGCAGCCTTTGTTGCCTTTGCAGCCTTTGCCGGTGCTGCAGGCTTCTTAGGGAAGGCAGCGTGATTATTGAAGACCTCAAGAGTTTTCCTGATTACAGGATCATCCTGGTTGATGTATTCTGTCCATGCCTGCTCATCCAGCATATTGTAGATGATGCGGCTGTCGAGAACACGGTCCAGCAGCTTGTGAGACTTGCGGATGAGAAGGTTACGGCGCTTCAGTCCGCGCTTGTCGGCATAATCGACAAATTGCTCTACCAGGTTCTGCTTATCAAGATAATCGGCGAGTTCCATCATCTCCTTGAAATTGTTCAACTTAGGACGGTTGTCGTCCGTATAGGTAAATGCAAACTGGAGAATCAGTCCGCTCATGCTCGCTTCCTTGAAGTAAGATGTCATACCCAGGGTATCTTCAGGAACGAAGATATCTGGAGTGATGCCACCACCGCCATAAACCACTCTGCCAATGCCGGTATGGTAAGCCGGACCGGTATGCTTGATGCTATCCTGCGAGAAGAACTCTCCATGCTCATATCGGGTGAGGAGATCCTGCTCGTAGTCATCGCTGTCGCCCAGAGTATATGGCTTCTGGATACATCTGCCTGATGGAGTATAGTAACGGGCGATGGTAAGACGGATGAGACTGTGGTCTGGGAACTCAATCTGCTGCTGTACCAATCCCTTACCGAACGAACGGCGGCCGATGATGGTGGCACGGTCGTTGTCCTGCATGGCTCCTGCAAAGATCTCAGCCGAAGAAGCAGAACCCTCATTGATGAGCACAACCATCGGAATCTTCTTGTAGGAACCCTTGCCATCACTCATGTAATCCTGGCGAGGCGACTTGCGGCCCTGGGTATAGAGGATGAGTTTCTTCTCTGGCAGGAACTCGTTTGCCATGTTCACAGCGGCTGTGAGATAACCACCCGAGTTATCGCGCAGGTCGATACAGAGATTCTTGAATCCCTGCTGTGAGAGTTTTGCCAGAGCGATGAGCATCTCTGGATAGGTGTTCTCGCCGAAGTTCTTGATGCGGATATATCCGGTGTTGTCATCGAGCATATAGGCAGCGGTGACACTCTTGGTAGGTATCTCGCCACGGGTGACGGTGAAGGTCTGCACCTTCTTGCTGCCATAGCGGATGACGCCAATCTTCACCTTGGTATCCTTAGGACCCTTGAGGCGGTGCATCGCTTCCTGATTGGTGACAATCTTGCCTACGAAAGGCTTGCCATCTACGGCTACAATCTTATCACCTGCCAACAATCCAGCCTTTTCGGCTGGTCCGTTCTGAATCACATTCTGCACATGGATGGTGTCCTGGCGGATGACAAACTCGATGCCTACGCCCGAGAACGAACCCTTGAGGTCGTCGGTAGCAGCTGCTGCATCCTTCGCACTGATATAGACAGAGTGAGGATCCAGTTCGGCAAGAATCTGAGGAATCGCCTTATCGACCAGCGAATCGATGTTCACGGCATCTACATACTGGTCATCGATGAGGTGGAGCAGGTTGTTCAGACGGTTGCTTCCACTGTTGATGACATTGAGTCGGTTGCCGGCGAAATGATTCGAAAAGAATGTGCCGATGATGATGCCCAGCACAACGCAGATCGCCATGATGAAGGGCATATACCGATTGGTCTTATTCTTATTCATATTCATAACTAACTAATTTAATATACTAACGTTTCTTTCTCTCTTTTTCTCTCTTTAATCCTGTGAGGTTTCTTCTTCATCCGGATTCATGTATTCTACCACAACTCCTGCACGCTTCAGAAGATCCACACCGTCGGTGAGGCGGTATTTCTCGGCATAGACCACACGCTTGATGCCCGACTGGATAATGAGCTTGGAGCATTCGATGCAGGGAGAGGCAGTGACATAGAGTGTACTGCCCTCGCTGTTGTTGCTGCTGCGTGCCAGCTTGGTGATGGCGTTGGCCTCGGCATGCAGAACGTATGGCTTGGTTACATTGTTCTCCTCGCAGATGTTCTCGAATCCGCTGGGAGTTCCATTGTATCCATCGCTGATGATCATCTTGTCCTTCACCACCAGCGCACCTACCTGGCGGCGCTTGCAGTAGCTGTTCTCAGCCCAGATGCGAGCCATGCGCAGGTAGCGCAGGTCGAGCTTCTTCTGTTTAGAAAGTTGATTTTCCATCCTCTATTATAGTTGATAGTTTATAATTAACAGTTTATAATCATTGATGAATGATTCTGTCTTTTGCAGATAAAACTCTTAACTCTTCTTGATCTCGTTGCGTTCGAGCAGGGCATCGATGGTTGGTTCCTGTCCGCGGAATCGCTTGTAGAGGGTCATCGGATGCTCGGTGCCTCCCTTGGAAAGGATATTGTCGCGGAAGCTCTGGGCGGTAGCCTGATCGAAGATGCCGTTCTTCTTGAATACGCTGAAGGCATCGGCATCGAGCACCTCTGCCCACTTGTAGCTGTAGTAACCTGCTGCATATCCACCTGCCATGATATGAGAGAACTGTACGGTCATGCAGGTATCAGGCAACTGAGGGAGGATCATCGCCTTTTTCCATGCCTCCTTCTCAAATGGGATGATATCTTCAGTGAAGGCATCCTTCTTGGTATAGTATGCCATATCCAGCAATCCGAAACTTACCTGGCGCAGGCAGGCATAAGCCGTCATGAAGTTGCGGCTCTTCACGATGCGCTCGATGAGTTCGTCCGGCAACGGTTCGCCTGTCTCGTAATGGAAGGCGAAGGTGCGCAGGAAATCCTTCTCCACCGCATAGTTTTCCATAAACTGGGATGGCAACTCTACGAAGTCCCACCATACATTGGTGCCCGAAAGACTCTCGAAACGGGTGTTGGCAAACATGCCGTGGAGACTGTGACCAAACTCGTGGAGGAAGGTCTCTACCTCGCCCAGGGTCAGGAGGGCTGGCTTCTCGGCGGTAGGCTTGGTGAAGTTCATTACCACGCTGACATGAGGGCGCACATTGGTGCCCTTGTAATCTATCCACTGTCCCTGGAACTCTGTCATCCAGGCACCTCCCTGCTTGCCCTTGCGAGGGAAGAAGTCGGCATAGAAAACTGCTAGATAGCTGCCGTCCTTATCGAATACCTCGTATGCCTTGACATCAGGATGATAGACCGGGATGTCCTTGTTCTCCTGGAAGGTGATGCCGTAGAGCTTGCTGGCGAGACCGAATACGCCATCAATCACCTTATCGAGCTGGAAATAAGGACGAAGCATCTCTGCATCGAGATTGTACTTCTCCATCTGGAGCTTATGAGAATAGAATCCGAAATCCCATGGCTGCATCTCGAAATCATCGCCCTCCAGTTTCTTGGCGAGTGCCTCTACCTCTGCCGTCTCGTGGATGGCGGTAGGCTTGTAGGCATCGATGAGATCGTTCAGGAGCTTATACACATTCTCTGTGGTGCTTGCCATACGATGACGGAGTACGTAATCGGCATAGGTCTCGAAGCCCAGAAGCTGTGCCAGCTCTCTGCGCAGGTTGACCAGTCGCTGACAGATCTTCAGGTTGTTCTGCTCGTTGTCGTGGATGCAGACGGTATTTCTCGCCATGTACATCTGCTTGCGGAGTTCGCGCTGGGCAGAGTAGGTCATGAAAGGAGAGTAGCTAGGGAAGTCGAGGGTGAAGATCCATCCCTCTTCATTCTTCTCCTTTGCATTATGGGCTGCGGCAGCGATGGCAGTCTCAGGGAGTCCGTCGAGCTGATCCTTATCGGTGATATGCAGGGTGTAAGCCTTGTTTTCCTTCAGCAGATTCTGCGAGAACTGGAGGGTAAGCATGCTTGCCTCCTCGGTGAGCTTGCGCAGCTTCTCCTTGCCTTCTTCATCGAGCAGGGCACCGCTGCGCACGAAACCGTCGTAGCTGGTGTCGAGGAGCATCTGTTCCTCGGCATTGAGCTCACGGTTTGGATGATCGTGAACAAACTTGATGCGCTCGAAGAGCTTCTTGTTCAGGGTGATATCGTTGGCATGCTTGGTGAGAATCGGACTCAGTTTCTGTGCCAGTTCTTCCATCTCATCGCAGGTTTCTGCACTCATCATGCAAGAGAATACATTGGAAACACGACTCAGGAGATCGTAATAATGTTCCCCTTTCTCGGTATCTACGCGTGCAATGGTATTCTCGAAGGTAGGCTCTGCCGGGTCATTGATAATCTTGTCTGTGGCCTCGTCATCGCGTCGGATACCTTCCATGAAAGCCTCTTCGTAATCACCGAGCTGGATGCGGTGGAAAGGGACTGTATAATGTGGGGTGCCATAGGGCAGGAAGAAAGGATTCTCTCTCTTCTGGGTTTCGTTATTCTTTGTGGAATTATTATCTTGCATAATTTTAATTGTTATCTATTGATTAATTTCTCGAGTAAATGTTATCTATTGATTAATTTCTCGAGTGCAGGGATGCTGATTCTGCCGCGATGGAGTTCGATCAGTCCCTGGGTCTCCAGTTCGTTGAGCGCCACTGATACCTTGAGCCGCTTGACATTCAGTTCCTGTGCCAGGCGATCCATCTTGATGTGGAAGTTTTTTTCGCCTGCCGGGCGTAGGCAATGATTCTCGAAGAATCGGATGATGCTGTCGCTGAGCGTCTTCGGGGGTACCCTGAAGAGGCGGCGATTGCTTCTCTGTGCCTGGGTGGAGATGAGGTTGAGCAGATTGATGTGGAAGATTTCGTATTGTTTGGCGAGTCGCAGCACTTCTTTCTTGCTGATGCTCATCAGGCTGCAGTCATTTCTCGCCACATAGTGATGGGGCGAGTGCTGGTCGTATCCGAAGAGGCGTTCTATCATGAATACCTCCGGTGCCTTGATGGTCTCTACGATTCTGTACCCACGGTCATCAGCCATGGTCTCTACTGCCACTTCTCCGGAAAGGAGAAAGAGCAACCGGTGATAGGGTTCACCTATCTCGGTTAAAGTCTCACCTCCTTCTATCTTCTGGAAATCGAACTTGGTATGTCCGGCAATCTGAAGAAGGTCGGCGCGGCTCATTCCGAGAAACAAAGGCAGATTCAAGAGCGTATCGTATAACTTATCTTCCTGCATCGTTCTATATTTTTCTTACTTTTTCTGAAGCTTTATTTTCCTAACTTCTTCTGAAGGGAAGGAGAATACCAGATCTGGTTGCTGCCCTTCTGGTCTGAATAAATCAGATAGGCGCAAAGCTCGGGATGTTTCTCCAGAATCTTCTTGGCTCCATCCAATCCCAGTACCATGAACGAGGTGGCATAGGCATCGGCAGTGGCACAGTCATCTGCAAATACGGTGGCAGAAAGGATGTTGTGCTGTACCGGATAGCCTGTCTTCGGGTCGATGGTATGGGCATACTTCTTTCCGTTCTTGTAGTAGAAGTTGCGGTAGTTGCCGCTGGTTGCCATCGCGATATTGCTTACGCTGACTACATCCTGGATAGCCTGATTGGTATTGAGCGAATCGTCCGTAGGCTTGTTGATTCCGATGCGCCATGGCTGCAGTTTCTCGCTGTTGCCGTTTACCACGATCTCTCCACCTATCTCTACCATGAAGTTCTGTACGCCCTTCTTCTTGAGGAATCTCGCTACCACATCGGTGCCATATCCCTTGGCAATGGCAGAGCAGTCGAGCATCGTCTTCGGATTCTTCTTGATGACGTAACCATCCTGCAGGGAAACGGTATGGAATCCCACGATGGCACGCAGACTGTCGATGGTCTGTCGGGTAGGAGGGTTACCGGTCTTGAAACCGAATCCCCAGGCATTCACCATAGGCGCCACGGTGATATCGAAGGCTCCGTCTGTATCTCCGGAAATTTTCTCGGCGAGTTGGAATACCTCGCTGAACATCTCATCTACCTTCACCTTTTCATTGCGGTTGATGCGGGAGATGATGGAGGTCTTGTTGAATGGGGAGAGTGAATTGTCCACCTTCTGCAACTCAGCCTCTATCTCTTTCTGATAGTTGGTGTCACTCTGGTAAGTGATATGATAGATGGTGCCGAACACCATACCCTCATCTTTCTGGAATGGGGTGTTGCGCTGCTGGCGTATCACGAAGATACTGCCTATGATCAGAATGAGCAGAAAAGGTATCTGCCAAATCAGTTTCTTTTTTTTCATTGTCTTGCTTACTGAACTTCCGCTTGTGCGAAATTTGAATGAACAATCTATCTATCTCTCGGATTATATCTCGAGTGTAACATTAAAGGTGCCGCCTAATCGGGAACCGCCTTGCTTTCCGAAGCCCGGCACATAGTAGCTGTTGCCTATTTCGCCATCCTTCTCAGCCAACCGGCGTTTGTATCGGAAGCTCCATCCCATGCGGACAGGTCCCCATATCTTGGCATCTACTCCGAAGACTCCTTCCAGCCAGTGATAGTTGCTCTTCACGCCTTCGGCTCCATAAGGAACATCGCCACCCCATATTGGGTCCTGGATAGGAGGAGAGGTGACATCGTATTTGAAGAAGGTGAAACCATAGCGGAAGCCACCGAACAGACGGTAATCGTCGTGCTTGTTCTTCAGCAGGTTCCAGTCTATACCGATGCGGGCATAGGGAGCGCTGGTCTTGTAATTGATCTTCGTACTCTCGTCGCTGGCATCAGCCTTGCCATATCCCAGCTCGAAGACCGGATAGTACTTGTCCTTGAGATTGATACGGAGGGATGCCTCATACTGGCCGTAATCGCTGACCATCAGCTGAACCGGTCCGATGACATCTACTCCCACAGCCATTCCGCGGAAGAACGGGATGGTATCCTTCTCTACAGTAGCCATCTTCTTCTGGTTCTGTGCATTCGCAGAAGCACCTCCCAGCATCAGAAGACAAGCCAAAAGGAAAGCTCCTTTCTCTACAGCTTTTGTCATCTCCAAAGAAACAGCTTTGGTTATCCCCATGGAAGCTGTCTTAGTGGCGATTGCCGAAATAGATATAGAAATGTGCTTTAGATGCATCATAATTTACCTCTTTATTGTTGATGACTATCGAGTCGATGTAGTTGTGGGTGGTCTTCACCTCCGTAATGGTATGGAAGAATGACGGACCGCAATCCACAGACTCGAAATGCGAATAATTCTCCTTCTTCACGGTCACCGTGTCTTTCCACACCTGATGATCGCGGTTGCGAATCTCGAAGTAGAAAACATCCTCCGGCTGATGATAACTCATCGGAAGAATGAAACTATCTACTTTCACATCCCTGTTGATGAGCACGCTGTCGGTGCCCGCTGTCTTGGTGGTCGAGATGGTCATGGTGTCCTGCAGGGTCTTGATGTTGCCCATCAACTTGTACTTGGTGTAAGTCGTGTTGTTGAGCGGGCAGTCGAGGGTAGAACACCCCACCATCGTGAGCACCATCATCAGGATGACCATTGGTATTATTTTCCGCATCTTATTTCCTTTTCTATTTGATAATCGTTACGGTTTGGATTCTGACGGCTGATTAGGTCGCCCAGGAATCCGGCAAGGAAGAACTGGCTACCCAGTACCATAGCGATGAGCGCAATGTAGAAGTATGGGGAGTCGGTGATGAGATGACCATATACGCCATGGTAGAGGTCGATGCTCTTGTCGATGCCCAAGCCGATGAGCGAGAGGAAGCCGATGAAGAACACGAGACTGCCCAGGAATCCGAATACGTGCATTGGCTTCTTGCCGAAGTTGCTGAGGAACCAGAGGGTCATCAGGTCGAGATAGCCGTTTACGAAACGGTTCCAGCCCATGAACTTGGAAGTTCCGAACTTGCGTGCCTGGTGATGAACCGGTTTTTCGCCAATCTTGGCAAAGCCGGCGTTCTTGGCAAGATATGGGATGTAGCGATGCATCTCGCCATATACCTCGATGTTCTTGACTACTTCGCGGCGATAAGCCTTCAGTCCGCAGTTGAAGTCATGGAGATTATGGATTCCGCTTACCTTTCGGGCTGTAGCATTGAACAGCTTGGTTGGGATGGTCTTGCTGAGAGGGTCGCCCTGCTTGCGGTTCTGCTTGTAACCGGAAACGAGGTCGTAGCCTTCCTTGGTAATCATCTGGTAGAGTCCCGGAATCTCATCTGGAGAATCCTGCAGGTCTGCATCCATGGTGATGACAACATCTCCCTGTGCCTCCTTGAATCCACAATAGAGTGCTGGACTCTTTCCGTAGTTGCGGCGGAACTTGATGCCCTTTACCTGCTCGAACTTCTCGGCAAGCTCTTCTATGACATTCCATGAACGGTCGGTAGAACCGTCGTTCACGAAGATAACTTCGTATGTGAAATCGTTGGTGTCCATCACTCGCTTGATCCAAGCAAAGAGTTCTGGCAATGATTCTTCCTCGTTGAAAAGAGGAACTATAACTGAAATATCCATTTTCTTATGTTATGTTTTAAGATTTTCTAATTTGCCGGTTACTGTTGGCTGATTCGTTTCTTTGAATAGATGGCTGCGAGAATCGGACTGAGTACTGCGCCTGCTATCAGGTCGGTGATCATGAACATGGATGCCCATGCGATAGGCTTCATCATCGTGATGGCATCGAAGAGGGCTTTGGATTCCTCTGCTGTCAACTGATAAGCCTGGGCTATCATCTGGTAGTTCGCCTGAAGCTGGGTCATAAACATACCGGTATTCATGAATCGGAACCAGAGATACTGTATGATGGTGAGCAGCAAGGTGGCATAGAAGAATGTCTGGACACAGTAATACAATCCGTGCTTGAAAGAGATATGACCTTCTCTTACCACATCACGGAAATATTTCAGTCGCTTTGCCACCACGAATGGAGTAGAAAGGATGAGGATATTGGAAAACAATCCCAATATATGATATTCCGGGTTGGCTGCCAGCATGGTACATACGAAACTGGCTACCCATACGATACCAAGCAGGGTACCGTCTTGACGGGCAAAAGCCTTGGTCTGTTTGATCTTTCCTGTATCAATCACAAAGATCTTGAGCTTCTGATCAGGGTTATTGAACTTTGCCTGGCTCTGTTCGTCGTTCTTCTTTTCTTCTTGCTTCTCTTTATTTTCTGTATTCATTGTCTTAATGTATTTCTACGAATGTAATATATCAATTTGCAAAAATACAACTTTTTTATTATATAAGGTGTAAAGGGGGAGAATATTTATAGATAATTAAAGATAGAATGGTTTTGAAAACAAAAAAAGGAACCTTCTGAAAGAAGATTCCTTTTTTGAGCCTCTTGTCGGATTCGAACCAACGACCCCGAGATTACAAATCACGTGCTCTGGCCAACTGAGCTAAAGAGGCGGGTGGACAAGCGATTCATATCGCACCGCTACAACCAAGTACCCTTGCTATGTTCCCATCCTGGGGGATTCCGAGGGAGCTGGTCGTATGAGACTTGTCCGTCTCATATACTTGAAAGCGGTTATTGCTTTTAAGCGTGTGCAAAAGTACTGCAAATTTCTGAACCTGCCAAATTTTTCAATGAAAAAGTTTATACTGTTAACGTTTATTTAGAAAAAGGAGGCAGATAATTGCCCCCCTTTTTTCTATTACACCTTATTATATTTAAAAGATGATAACTCCTTTTTAGGTTATGTTTAGAAGATGATAACTCCTTTTTCTGGCGCTTTTTTCTTCTAAAAATCAACTACCGTGATGCCGGCACCGCCGAACTGAACATGCTCATCGGCATAATGCGTTACATTTGGAACGCTGCTCAGGTACTGACGGATGAGCTGGCGGAGAATTCCATTGCCCTTGCCATGAAGAATTCTAACTCTTGGCATTCCTACCAGGATGGCATCGTCAATGAAATACTGAACGGCATTCAGTGCCTCATCGCCACGCATGCCTCGTATATCCAGATCCTGGTGGAAGTTGGTCTTGTGGGCATCTATCGTCTTGCGGGTCTCCTTGCTGATACCATAAGAAGCCAGGTTCTCCTTGCGCTCCTCGGTCTTATCTACGTTTTCGGCTGTGGCTGTGGCGTGCTCCAGTCTGTTGAGGCGCATCTTGGTGCGCATGCCGCCGAAAACAGCAGTGGCAGTATCGCCGTTGATGCTCTCTACCTTTCCTATCGTAGTCAAGCCCTTGATTCGTACGGTATCGCCCACCTGGATTTCCCGCTTGCTGTCGCTCTGTACCTTGCTCTGTGCATTTCGCAGAGCCGCAGCCGCCTTCTCCTGGTTCTCCTTTTTCTCAGCCTGGCGCTTGGCATGGCGCTCCTTGCGCTGCTGGATCTGGGCAATCTTGCGGGCAATCTTGTCGTCCGATTCCTTGGTGTCAATCTCCTGGACCTCCTGCTTGAAGGCATCGAGTTCCTGACGGATGCGACGGGTTTCCTCCTTCTCCGCCTGACTCTCTCGAATCTCTCGGATGGCATTCTCAATCTTCTTGTTGCTCTCCTTCAGGAGTTCTGCAGCTTCCTCCTTCGCTTTCTTGAGAATTGCCTTTCTGCTGCGCTCGATATCCTCGATGTCGCTTTCATATTTCGAGATGGTCTTCTCCATATCCTTCTCGCGCTGATGGATGTTCTGGCGCTTGTTCTCCCAGTATCGCTTGTCGCGGACGATATCCTGCAGGTACTTGTCGCTCTGGATGTATTCGGAACCTACGATGTCGGATGCCTCCTTGATCACTTCTTCCGGCAATCCAATCTTTCTTGCGATTTCGATGGCGAAAGATGAACCTGGACGACCGATGGCGAGCTGGAAGAGTGCCTTCATCTCGTGACGGTCGTAAAGCATGGCACCGTTTACCACTCCCTCATGACTGTCGGCAAAATGCTTCAGGTTCTGATAGTGGGTGGTGATGACGCCGTACGCCTGCTGCTTGCAGAACTTGTCGAGCACGGCTTCGGCGATGGCACCGCCAATGCCCGGTTCGGTACCTGTACCAAACTCATCTATCAGTATGATGGTGTCGCCATTGGCTGCCTTCATCATATTCTTCATGTTCAAGAGGTGAGAAGAGTAGGTACTCAGGTCGTTCTCCAGACTCTGTTCGTCACCGATGTCTATCATGATGTTCTGGAAAATACCTGTTTTGGAACGCTCGCTCACCGGGATGCTCAATCCGCATTGCAGCATATACTGAAGCAGACCTACGGTCTTGAGACATACAGACTTACCTCCAGCGTTAGGACCCGAGATGATGAGGATGCGCTTATCCTGTGTCAGGGTGATGTCAAGTGGTACCACCTTCTCGTTCTTCTTCTGCAGGGATTGCTGGAGGAGAGGATGGATGGCACGGATCCAATCCACGTGTGGATGGTCTTCTACCTCTGGCTCTATCGCCTTGAATACATCGGCGAGTTTCTGTTTAGCCTGAATCAGGTCGATGATGGCGAGGAAGCGGTAGCTGTCCAGTATTTCCTTGGAGAATGGGCGCACCTTGTTGGTGAAATCGGTAAGGATTCGGATGATCTCCTTTCGCTCTTCTCCTTCCAGTTCGCGCACGCGGTTGTTGGCTTCTACCACTTCGGTTGGCTCGATGAAGACGGTCTTTCCGGTGGCACTCTCGTCGTGAACGATGCCCTTGATTCGGCGCTTGAGGGTAGGGATGACAGGGATAACCAGTCGGCCGTCGCGCAGGGTTGGGGTAACATCTTTCTCTACGATTCCTTCGCTCTGTGCCGAGCGCAGAATACTATATAAGGTACGCGAGATGCTTCCCTCTGTCTTAGCCAGTTCTCTGCGGATCTGAAGAAGTTCAGGGGTCGCATTGTCGCGAATCTTACCAAACTTGTCGAGAATCTGGTCGATGCGCTGAATCAACTGTGGGAAGGTCATCACATCTTGTGAAAGGCGATGGAGGGCAGGATAAGGATACTGCTTTTCTCTGCGCCAGCCATCTTCCGGTTCGCCGTGACCATCATCCTCGTCGCTGTGATTCAGAATCTTTACCATTCCTGCGATGGTGGCAAGCGAACGTCTTAAATCGAACAGTTCATCCTCTTCTAAGTGAGTGTTTTCCACACGGATACGGAGGATGCTTTCTCTTACGTCATAGAAATATTGAAGGGGGAAGTCTTCTACTTCCTCCATCAATCTACGGAACTCACGCACCTGCATGAGCCACTCGTTAACGAGTTCTGCGTCGCTGCTGAAAGACATCTTGTCCACCTGTTCCTTGCCAAGTGGAGAGAGACATCTTTCGCGCAGCATTTTACGGATTTCATTGAATCCTATCTTGTTTTCAAAATTATCTGGATAAATCATGGGTGCAAAAGTACAACTATTTTAGCTAACTACCAAACATTTGAGCCATTAAGTGTGTTCTTGGCTCCTCGTGGTGTTAATCTTTGTCTGATATCTGTCAGGTATTCCTTCCAGTTGTATTCGTGTCGTCGGTTCCAAACGTCACCCAGGAAAGCTGCTCCGCCAAAGTTCCAGGCGCGCAGCTGGGGAATGAATTGAGGAATGATGCCGCCAAGGGCAATCACCTTTTCGTTGATGATGCCGCTGTTGCCTGCGTCTTCCAAATCTCTGTTGGAGAAGGTATGCTTGTAGCCTTTCTTCGAAATGCTGTCGAAGATAGGACTGAGGAATACGTAATCGAATGTTGTCTTCGATCCCTTTGGAAAATCGGGATTAGCGTTATCTAACGATTCGGTGACTTCCTCGAAACTGTGGCAGGAGCGGGAAATGCTTCCCTGGAATTTCTCTGGAATCTGGCTGTTTCTCCGGTTGAGGTGAATGCCATGGAGATGGTATTTCTCGCAGAGTTCGAAGTGGTCGTGAATTACGATCTGAGGATACCATTTCTGGTCAATCTTCTGGATCAGTTGCTCGCATTCTTCTGGTGTTGAATCGGGTTTGCGCAGATGGAGCAGGTCGATTCCTGCTTCAAAAAGCTGGTCGATGTACTTTGCTTCATGCGAAATAAATGTTGGTGTTGTGATTATAATCCATTTCATTTCTTCTTGCTTTTAGATGTTTTCTTAGTTTCTTGCTTTTCCTCGGAAGCTGTTTCTTACGAGTGCTGATTCGCAGTTCTGACAGAGGGTTTCTGTGGCAGTATGGTGCTTGAAGCCTTCTGTCATTGCCTGGGCACGGGGGGAAGAGAGGATTTCTTCGAGCGACTGATGGAGCAGGTTGCCCAAAATGACATCGCCGTTATGGTCGAGACAGCAAGGTACGAGACTTCCGTCGGCAAGAACGCCTATCTGCTTCAGCAATGCTTTGCAGAAGACTTCCCGATTTTCGCCGTTGCCTTCGTTCTTGTCTTTTTCCTCGCTTGTTTCGTCTTTGTCTTTTCCCTCGCTTATTTCGTCTTTGTTTCTGTTTTCATCTTTGTTCTTGTTATCATCCCCTTTCTTGATGTCGTTTTCGAAGTTAGGCCATTCGAATTTCCGGTCAAACTCCAGATATAGATGATCGCAAAGTCGGAACCCGTCAGGGCGTTCCTTCCATGGCTTGGGTACGTATTTCTCGATGAGTCGCATCACTTCCTCGTTTTCCTTGTCCCTTCCGCCTTGGTTCCAGAGGCGCAATACCATACAGGTGCCTTTGGCGGCGGCTTGGGTGGAGAAGGTCATCACCTCATCCATATAGCTGGAGAGCTCTCCCTTGGCATTGCTTTCGTGGGAATGGAGGGAGAGTTGTATCTTATGGGGTAGGGTGTCGAGGAGTTCCATGACACGGTGTAGGAGGGTTCCATTAGAGGTAAGCACCGTCTTGAATCCTTTCTCGCGTGCCGTTGTGATAAACTGTGGCAGCAGGGGATGGAGCAGGGGCTCACCCATCAGATGGAAGTAGAGGAAACAAACCTTCCCACGGATCTTGTCGGTGAGCAGGTTGAATTCCTCTGCACTCAACTGTCGCTTTTCCCGGGTGTGCTTGGGACAGAAGTGACAGTTGAGATTACAGGTGTTTGTGATTTCTATGTAACAACGATCAATCATTCTTTCTTTGTCTTTTCTCTTCTCTGTTTTATCAGCTTTTTCATGAGCGGCTTATTGTTTCCGCTCTTTTTCAGCTTTTGGTAAATAATGATTTTGGTTCGTAGAAGTGGTTCACCGGACCGTGCCCTTCTCCAATCTTAATGTCCTTACCTGCCAGGATGGCACCTGAAAGATAGGTTTTAGCCATGGCGATGGCTGTATTCATATCCATTTCTCTTGCCAGATAAGAGGTGATGGCAGAGGATAGGGTACAGCCGGTGCCGTGTGTATTGCGGGTGTTAACACTGATGCCACGATAGCTGGTCTTCTGCTTTCCGCCCTCGAAGAGGTAGTCTATCTTCTCCTCTCCATCAAAATGACCGCCCTTGATCAATACATATCTGCATCCCAGTTTGCTGATGGCAGCTGCGGCAGCTTTGATATCTTCTACATTCTCTATTTTTCTATTGGCAAGAATTTCAGCCTCTGGGATATTTGGGGTGAGCAGGGTGGCTAAAGGCAGCAGTTCGGTGATGAATACATCGAGTGCATCCTCCTGCATCAGTCGGCAGCCACTGGTAGATACCATGACTGGGTCGATAACGAGATGCTGGAAGCTTTCCTGGTATTTCTTGAGGGTTTCTGCGATAGCACGAATGGTATCGCAGTCATTTACCATACCTATCTTTATAGCATCAGGGTGGATATCTTCCATCACGGCCTCTATCTGTCCTTTCACGATTTCCGGTTCCACATTCTGAATGCCATACACTCCTTTGGTGTTCTGTACGGTGATGGCTGTGATTGCGGAAGTGGCATATACGCCCAATGCCGACATCGTCTTGATGTCTGCCTGAATGCCAGCTCCTCCGCAACTGTCAGAGCCGGCTATTGTTAATGCTGTGTAGTATCTCATGTCTCCTTTTTTTATATATTACTTTTGCAGAAGTATAGTCATTCCTATATCTATATTGCAAAAGTACAATTATTTATTGAATTGTCATCCTCTTTTATGGATAAATTTGATGGTTGGGCTTACTTTTTATTCATTATTGAACTTTTGTATGTGGTTCGAATATGAGCTGAAAGCTTAAAAGCTCTGGAAACTGTACGCCCTGAAAGTTTAGTAATATCAAAGATCTTAGTAATATCAAAGATCTTAGTAATATCAAAAATCTAGGAAGGTGATATAAAAGAAAAAGCCTTCTGAAAGAAATTTCAGAAGGCTCTTGCGGAGAGAGAGGGATTCGAACCCCCGGTACCTCTCGGTACGACGGTTTTCAAGACCGTTGTAATCGACCACTCTACCATCTCTCCAAATTCGGTCTGGATGACTATAGCTTGGTTTTCTTAAGCGGATGCAAAGGTACTACTTTTTTTTGAATCCACCAAATTTTAAGGGGATAAATTTGCAGAAAATATTTAAAGTGAAAGATATGTCTCCTTTCACGGAATGTGCATTGTGTTGAAAATGAGTGGGTTAAGTGTGAAAGGAAAATAATGGTCGTCTTTATTATGAATGTTGGTATGAAGCATAGTAACCAGAAGGATGAGGGATAGATGTTGGCAGGCGAAAAGGGTTGATTCATCGGATGGATGACTAAGCTCGTCTATATGGATGACTCGGGTCATCTATATGGCTCACTCCCGTCATCTATATGGATGACCCGGGTCATCCGATACAAAGAAGCCTTTTCTGTTCCTTTTGTGATAGTTGCTTTCTCCTTTAGACTAAGTTGCCTTCTCCTTATATCTATAGTCCTTTCTGCTGATTATTATAGTTGTTTCAGCTCCAGGTATATGGTGCGGTGATAAGCGCAATAGGTTCTTTAACCGTTTTCCTATGGTTATGTAGTTCTATTGGGTCGTAGAAATCTCCTTTCACACTTAAGTAATTGATTTTGAGCGGATTTTTGTGATTGTGAAAGGATAATGAGTTTTTTAATTGTAAAAGTGTGAAAATGAAAAAAGCCTTCTGAAATTTCTTTCAGAAGGCTCTTGCGGAGAGAGAGGGATTCGAACCCCCGGTACCTCTCGGTACGACGGTTTTCAAGACCGTTGTAATCGACCACTCTACCATCTCTCCAAATTCGGTCTGGATGACTATAGCTTGGTTTTCTTAAGCGGATGCAAAGGTACAACCTTTTTTTGATTCCACCAAATTTTTGAGGAACTTTTTGAGAAAAATATCGAAAAATATGGGAAATAGTTCTGAAAATGCCTCAGAACTGGCGAAAAAGGCATAAAAAAAGGGCTACCGCCGTAGCCCCAACCTTGATAACCTTAAATCTAATACTATGAAAAACACAGTGCAAAAATACGAAATATATCTGTTCCTTGTGTATAGAAAACAGAAAATCTATATTTTAGCTGTGATTTTTTACCTTTTTTAAGCGTTCTCCTTTCTATTGTAACTACTCAGCACCCCTATAGAAAACTTCTCGTTAATAAAGCATAAACTTGATTTTGCTGATTTTCTTCAT
>NZ_JBBNGE010000048.1:0-26207 GCF_040095255.1 Segatella sinensis
GAGGATTTCGTGACTCATATCTCTGAGCACAACTCTCCATACAGCCGAGGCACCATCCACGGTGTGCTGATGGATACTCTCGATTGCTTGAAGCATCTGATTCTGGACGGCAAGAGCGTCCGTTTCTCCGATCTCGGATTGTTCTCCATCGGTATGACTTCACGTGGCGAGGTGAGCAAGGAGAAGGTGACGGCGGCTAGCGTGCTGGGCGTGCATCTGATTGTGAGAAACACAAAGACCTGGAGCAACGCCGAGCTGAAGAAGCTCACCAAGATCGTGGCATACGATGACTATACATCGGGAGCCGTTGATGGCGGTGGCTCGGAGAACACTCCGGGAGGAGGCAACACCAGCCAGGGCACTGGCGGGGATACCAACAAGGATAACAGCGGCACCAGCCAGGGTGGCGGAACCACGGAAGGTGGTGGCAGCGACACCGACGTTGACCTGTAAACATAGCCCCTTCGGGGGCTTTGTTTCGCCACAAAAAAGAAATTAATCACTAATCATTAATCACTAAAAGAACTATGAAGAAAGAAAACTGGAAAACCGTATTTCAGATAGTACTATCTATCTTAACCGCTATCGCCGCCTCTCTGGGCGTGACGAGCTGCATGTCGTAGAACAACACAAATACTAAAAAAAGAGGATGAGTCATAGACTAATGACGCACCCTCTTTTTTTATATCTATTACTGCTTCCCCCCCCCCTCGTTTTTATTCGCTGCCGCCGAACAAAATCAAGCATTATTATTCGGTGACAGCGAATAAAAAATGCTATTTTATTTTGTAGTATCAAATAAAATTTGTACTTTTGCCGCAAAAAGTAAGTATATGGAAAAGGAATTGTTTCGAACGATAATAGCTGAGAACCAAGAATATATAGGTCGTATTCCTTTGGTACAGCGCCCTCTAGACCTAGAGGAGTATGGCAATTATGTGTTTGTAGGAGTAAGACAAGCAGGAAAATCCTATTTGCTATACCAGAGAATACAGCAATTGCTGGCAAATGGAGTTGAGATAGAAAATATTGTATATGTCAACTTTGACGATGAACGTTTGCAAGAAATGTCGGCAACAGACTTCGACCTTATATTGCAAGCCTATCATAGCATGTATGATAGCCAGCCCATCTTCTTCTTTGATGAGATACAGAATGTTGAAGGGTGGGCAAACTTTGCACGCCGTCTAGCCAACCAAAAATATCGTGTCTATATAACTGGCAGCAATGCCAAAATGCTGAGTCGTGACATAGAGACAGTATTGGGAGGAAGATATTTGGATATCAGCGTGTTTCCATATAGCTTTTCTGAATATCTAAAAGCAGTTGGAGTCTTGGTTACAAAGAATTGGCAATATGGACGAAAAGCAAATGAACTGCAACGCCATTTCCGAACCTACTTTGATTGGGGTGGCTTTCCTGAGCTTGTGCATTTTCAAGAAAAGAGAGTATGGCTAAACAGCTTGTATAATCGTATTTTCTTTAATGACTTGGTAGTTCGGCACAAGGTGAAGAACGAGGATGCCTTACGCCTTTGTGTAAGAAGATTGGCAGAAAGCGTGAAACAACCATGCTCCTTGAATCGTTTGAGCAATCTGATAAAAGCAACAGGAACTCCGTGTAGTCCATCAACGGTAATGGAATACGTTCGCTATCTGCAAGAATCATGCTTGCTGATATCTATTGATAATTATGCTTCCAAATTCGTGGAGAAAGAAACTATAAAGAAACATTATTTTGTAGATAATGGGCTGCTGCATCTCTTCATCAACAATCCAAACACCTCATTACTGGAGAATCTTTGTACAATTACATTGTATAAAAAATACGGCAAGGGCTTATACTATTACAATAGAAATATTGAGGTTGATTTCTATGTGCCTGATGAGGGACTAGCTGTGCAGGCGAGCTATCAGATGAGCGACGAAGAAACCATAGAGCGAGAAGTGAAAGCATTAGTAACCTTGCATGGTTTGTATCCTCTGAAACAAGCCATGATAATTACCTATGAGGATGAAGGGGAGATTGTGCGTGATGGACTCAAGATAGAAATAAGACCTGCATGGAAATGGGTGTTGGAAGGTTAAGCCAGAGAAAAGAGGATGCGTCATAGACTAATGACGCACCCTCTTTTTTTATATCTATTACTGCTCCCCTTTCGTTTTCTTATCCGCCACATACATTCCTATCAGAATGCAGGCGGCACCCGCCAGAAAATAGGGGGTAATCTGCTCGCCAAGCACCCATGAAGCAAATATCATGGTGGTGATAGGGTTGAAGTAAACCCAGTTGGTTGCCTTTACCGTTCCGAGTTTTGAAATGCACCAGTTCCACGTGAGGAAGCAGATCATAGAGGCAAGGCAGCCCAGAAAGAGCAGATTGCCGAATACCTGCGGACGGGTGAATACCTCGAGCGGAGGAAAACCCGGAATGAAGATATAATATGGCAAGATGGTGAGAACACCATAGAAAAACACCTTGCGGGTGATGAATGCCGGACTGTAATCGCCCGTGGTTGACTTCATCAGCAGCGAATAAATCGCCCAGCACATACACGCCGTAAACGCCAATGCATCGCCCACCGGAGAAAGATGAAGCACAAACCTGCCGTTCAATACCACGATGATCATACCCACAAATGCCAGAAGTGAACCCAGCAGCTGCACAATATGAATGCGGTTGGAATCCTTATAGACCAAACGAACCAGCAGGGTGGCAAAGAGCGGACACGAACAGACAATGAGCGAGGTATTGGTGGTGGTGGTGAAGTTCATCGCCTCGTTCTCGCTGCAGAAATAGAGCGAACCGCCCGTAATGCCCAGCAGCGCCATCTTAGCCTCATCCTGCCAGGAATCGGCAAAGAGACGGCGATGATTGAACGCCAGCATCAGCACGTAGGCGATGCTGAAACGCAGGGTGAAAATCTGAGCAGGAGAAAGCCCGTTCAGCATCAGCACCTTGGTGGAAACAAAGGTGGTTCCCCAGATCGCCACCGTCAGGAAGGCTACCAGATGGTAGAATATATTGTTATTTTTCGTTTGCATATCTTAATTTTTCCTTTATTGGTGCAAAAGTAAGATTTTTCTGTGGATAAACCAAGACTTCTGCATTTTTTTTGTAACTTTGCAGCATGATTTTCCATCCATTCCATCATACTTCAGAAAATGTTCCTGCAAGGATGAACAATCCTTTGGATTACGAACCGCATCCGCTCTGCATCCAGGCGTGCAGGGAAGTGCAGGAGATGCTTGCCAGACGAGAAGACTGGCAGGAAGAGATTGCGCGCGGCAAAATGTTTGGCGTACTCATCGTAGAAAATGTAAAAACAGATACCGATGTCCCAAAATGGGGATACCCAGCTGCCGATAGCGAAGCTCCGAAATGGGGATACCTGGCAGCCTACAGCGGACAGATTGGCGGAAGAAGTGACTGGGAGGACTTCGTGCCTGCCGTATTCGACTATCTGCAGCCCGACGGCTACTTCAAGACCCACGAGGCAGAAATCTCACGTATCAACCAGAGCATCAGCCACCTGGAGAAGGAGGAAAGGATGAAGGAAGCCAGAACCCTGATCCGGCAACTGCAGGAGGAGCGGAAGCGTACCATCGCCGCCTATCAGGAGAAGATGAAGGAAGCGAAGGCAAAGCGTGACAGCCGCAGAGAGGCAGGAAACCTATCAGAAGCGGAAGAGGCGGAGATGATCAGGGAAAGCCAGTTTATGAAGGCAGAACTGCGCCGACTGAAGAAATCGCTCTCGGAAAAGACAGCCCTGGAAACGGAATTTGAGGATTATCAGGAGAATATACTGAGGCTGAAGCAGCTGCGCAAGCAACTCTCTGATGCCCTGCAGCAATGGCTTTTCTCGCAGTTCAGAATGCTGAACCAGGAGGGAGAAAGCAAGGATCTGCTGGAGATTTTCAGAGATGAAGCCCTGAAGGAGTATCCGCAGGCGGCGATAGCTACGAGCCGGATTGCAGCCCTGAAGATGGTGCCACCAGCCGGGAGCGGCGAGTGCTGCGAACCGAAACTGCTGCAATATGCCTACCAGCATGGTTACAAACCGCTGCAGATGGCTATGTTCTGGTGGGGAGAAAGCCCGAAGGAGGAAATCCGTCACCACCTGCAGTTCTATCCAGCCTGCAACGGCAAGTGTAAGCCGATACTGCATTGGATGCTGCCGCCATCGGTATTCGAAAGCCCTGCATCGGCAGAAAACGGCATCGGCGGACAGAAGGGACCATTCCCTAAGCAGGTAGAGATGCTCTATGAGCAGGTGGAAACGCTCTACGAAGACTGCGAGCTGACCGTGATTCACAAACCTGCAGGACTACTCTCTGTACCGGGAAAGGACGCTGCCCAGCCATCGGTCTATGCGCTGATGCGAAGGAAATATCCCGAGGCTACCGGTCCGCTCATCGTTCACCGGCTGGACATGGCGACCAGCGGACTGATGATCATCGCCAAGACCGAATTTGCCTATCATCGCCTACAGAAGGAGTTTCTGAACCATCGGGTGCAGAAGAAATACATCGCCATCATTTCAGAAAAAGAGATTTCGGGAAAGGATATCTCTGGAAAAGACATTCCGGAAAAGGAGATTCCGGAAAAAGACATTCCGGGAAAGAAGATTCCGGAAAAGGGAATCATCTCCCTTCCGCTGCAGCCCGATTATCTGAACCGCCCTCGCCAGATAGTGAATCACGAGCAGGGCAAGGAGGCCATTACGGAGTATGAAATTCTGGAGCGCATCGACGGCTCCCACCTCCGTATCGCCCTCTATCCCAAGACGGGCAGAACCCACCAGCTGCGCGTGCATTGTGCCCATCAGGAGGGTTTGAATGCTCCCATCCTGGGCGATCCGCTCTACGGCAACGAGAAGGCTGCCCGACTGCATCTACATGCCGAGGAGATTACCTTCGAACATCCCCTGACGGGTAAGAAAATAACGATAAAGAGAAAGGCTGATTTCTAAACGAAACCAGCCTTTTTTCTGTCTATTTTTATTCAAGTTTTTCAAGTTAAGCCCTTCAGACGAAGAACATGATGATGACCTGGGCGATGATGACTCGGATAAACATGCCGAGCGGATAAACCGTAGCATAGCTGATGCTAGGCGTATCGCCATCCAGGGTCTCGTTGGCATAGGTAAGCGCCATCGGATTCGCCATACTGCCGCAGAGAATGCCGCAGATGCTGCCGAAATCGTACTTCTTGGTCTTCAGGATGATGAAGCCCACTATGATAACCGGAACCACCGTGATGAGGAAACCGATGCCTACCCACATCAAACCCTCGGGACGAACCACCGTCTCGAAGAACTGTCCACCAGCCGACAGACCCAGACAGCCCAGATACAGGGCAAGACCCAACTCGCGGAGCATCAGTCCCGCACTACGCGTCATATAAGAGATGAACTGCACCCTAGGGCCCAGCGCACCAATCAGAATACCCATTACGATAGGACCACCGGCAATACCCAGACGTACGGGAGCCGTCATTCCCGGAATATTCAGCGGAATGGTTCCCACGGCGAGTCCCAGAATGATACCCAGGAAGATGGCGCCCAGGTTAGGCTCGTTGAGCGTCTTCACGGCATTGCCCAGAAACTGCTCCACATGGTCGATGCTCGTAGGGTCGCCCACCACCGTCAGGCGGTCGCCATACTGCAGACGGAGGTCGTCGGTAGCCAGCAGTCGGATATCACCACGCAGCACTCGGCTCACATTCACGCCATAGGTATTGCGCATCTGCAGGCTTCCCAGTCGCTTGCCGTTGAGTCCCGGACGGGTCATCACGATGATTCTGCTCTCCAGTTTGGCATCGATGGCGTTCCAGTCCACCTTATCATTATTCCACTCCTTATCCACCTTCTTTCCGAAGAGTATCTGCATGGCAGCTGCCTCATCCTTATTGGTAACCACGAGCACATTATCGTTGGTATGGAGCACGGTATCAGCCTCTGGAATGATGACCTGCTCGCCTCGCCATACACGGGAGATGATGAACTTGCGATGGGTCATCATCGAGATTTCGGCGATGGTACTGCCGTTGAGAGCCGGGTTTACGATGACGTACTGTCCGATGGTTGTATGGTCATCCTCATCGGCACGTCGGATCTCCAGGTCCTCAGGCTTTACGAAGAGCTTTCGCAGGAACATCATCGCCAGGATGACGCCCACAACGCCCAGAGGATAGGTTACCGCACAGCCCAAGGCAGCTCCGCCGCTAGGCAATCCCAACTGCTGCAGCGCCTGCTGGGCAGCACCCAGAGCCGGAGTATTGGTGGTGGCACCGCAGAGAATACCCACCATATCGGGCAGGCTCACGGGCAGCACCAGGCACAGGGCAAGCGAGAATACGGTGCCCACGGCGATGACTGCCAGGCTCCAGAGATTGAGCGAGATGCCCTCGTGGCGCATCGAACCAAAGAAGTTAGGACCCACATAGAGACCCAGCACATACACGAACATGGTGAGTCCGAAGCTCTCGGCAAACTCCAGCATGTTCTCGTCGATGGAGAGGCCGAGATGGCCCGCCACGATGCCCACAAAGAATACGAAAGCTATGCCGAGGGAGATTCCCTTGACATGAATCTTGCCCAGGGCAAGACCTAAGGTACAAATCAATGAAAGAATGACGATGCCCTGCACCGCCGAATGCACGTTGATTAAATGATCAAACCACATAAATTATAAGTTTCTATCTTTTCTCGAGATAATGTTCAATTTTCTAAATTCGGCTGCAAAGGTACATTAAATTAAGAACATCACAAAAGAAAAACGCCCTTTTCTTCTAAATATTTGCAACAAAATCTGAATTTAAGGTAAAAAACCAAATCTAACTCGAAGTTTTTTTGTACCTTTGCACCCGTTTAAAATAGAAATAGATGAAAGATATTTGTTGTATAGGGCATGTAACCAAAGATAAGATAGTTACCCCAAACAGAACTGTTTACATGGCTGGCGGAACATCGTTCTACTTCGCCTACGCCATCAACCAACTGCCCAAGGATGTGAGCTTTTCGCTCATCACGGCAATGGATCCTACGGAAACAGAGCCTGTAGAAAAGATGCGCCAGGCGGGCATAGAAGTAACCCTCAATCCTTCGCGCAATACCGTCTTCTTCGAGAATATCTACGGAGAAAACCAGAACGAGCGCAAGCAGCGTGTGCTTGCCAAGGCTGATCCATTCACCATCAGACAGCTGGAGCACGTAGAGGCGAAGGTCTATCACCTGGGAAGCCTGCTGAGCGATGATTTCTCGCCTGAGGTAGTGGAATTCCTCTCGCGCAGCGGAAGGGTTTCCATCGACGTGCAGGGCTATCTGCGCGAGGTGAGAGACGAGAAGGTTTATCCCATCGACTGGAAGGAGAAGCTCGAGGTGCTGAAGAACACCTACTATCTGAAGGTGAACGAGACGGAGATGGAGACCATCACGGGACTGAAGGAGCCACGCGAGGCTGCGAAGCTGATACATTCGTGGGGTGTTACCGAGGTAATCATCACGCTGGGCAGCGAGGGTTCTCTGATTTATGTAGATGACACCTTCTACGAGATTCCCGCCTATCCTCCTCACGAGGTGGTGGATGCTACCGGATGCGGCGACACCTATTCTGCCGGTTATCTCTACAAGCGACTGCAGGGTGCCACTCCTACCGAGGCTGGCAAGTTTGCGGCTGCCATGTGCACCATCAAGCTGGAGCACAATGGTCCGTTCAACCGCACCATCCAGGACGTAGAACGCATCATGAAATAAATTTTAGATAATTTATCCTATTATCTTCTTATTTTTGCCTGAATTGGTGTAACTTTGCATCCTATATGGAACAGATTTCACCAATTCAGGCATTATTGCAACAACGCACCCTGCTCCAGCTGGAGTATTACACCGAGAAGGAAGCCTTCCGCAAGCTCACCGAACAGATGGGAATGCAGCGCAAGGTGAAACGAGGTGATGCCTGGTTCCCGCTCCGTGTGGGAAAAAGCTTTTATAATTCGCTGAACCAAACAGCCATTGAGGTCTTCCGTACCTCTGATCAGGATATCGAGCACAATTTTGAGTTCGGTCGCCCCGTCATGTTCTTTATGGTCAAGAAGATGGGCAAGAATGAGAACCAGGGCAGCACAGCCCTTCAGCTGTCAGAAAACGCTAATCAAAAAGTTCAAAGTTCAAATCTCAAAGTTCAAAGTATCAAATATTTTTCTTTTACGGGAACCGTGAGCTATGTGGATGGCGACAGAATGGTGATTACCGTGCCCGACTCTGCCCCATTGCTCGACTTGCAGCAATCTGCGGAGCCTATCGGCGTACAGCTATCCTTTGATGAAACCAGCTACAAGCTGATGTTCGAAGCCTTGGACCGTGTGATGAAGGCGAAGAACAACCGTCTGGCTTATCTCCGCGATTTATTCTATTCGCATCAGAAGGCAGGCAGATTCTCCTTCGAACCGATGAAGTTCCCTTGGCTCAATCCTACCCAGGAAAGAGCTGTGAACGAGGTGCTCTGGGCTAAGGACGTGGCGATTGTTCACGGACCTCCGGGAACCGGAAAGACTACAACCCTGGTGGAAGCCATCAACGAAACCCTGATGCGAGAGAGTCAGGTGCTGGTGTGTGCACAGAGCAATATGGCGGTGGACTGGATTTCTGAAAAACTGGTGGATAGAGGCATAAATGTGCTCCGTATCGGAAACCCTACCCGTGTGAACGACAAGATGCTGGGCTTCACCTACGAGCGCCGTTTCGAGAGTCATCCCGACTATCCGCAGCTCTGGGCTATCCGCAAGGCAATCAGAGAATTAAGGAAAAACAGGAAGAAAGGCAGCGAGAACTATCATCAGAAGATGGATAGGCTGAAGAGCCGTGCCGCCGAGATAGAAATCCGCATCAATTCTGAACTCTTTGGCGAGGCACGTGTCATCGCCTGCACCCTGGTGGGTTCTGCCCACCGGTTGCTGGAAGGCATGAAGTTCGGCACCCTGTTTATCGACGAGGCAGCCCAGGCTTTGGAAGCTGCCTGCTGGATTCCGATGAAGAGAGCCAGCCGGGTGATTCTGGCAGGCGACCATTGCCAGCTGCCGCCTACCGTAAAGAGTATTGCAGCCCTGAGAGCCGGACTGGGCAAGACCCTGATGGAGCGCATCGCCGAAAACAAGCCGGAGGTAGTAACCCTGCTGAAGATTCAGTACCGCATGAACGACGAAATCATGCGATTCTCCAGCGACTGGTTCTACGGGGGCAAGGTGGAGAGTGCGCCACAGATCAAATACCGCAGCGTATTGGATTACGACCATCCGATAACGTGGATTGACACTTCGAACGAGGAGAATCAGATAACGATAGAAGGAGAAGATGCTCCTGAGGATTCTGCTTCCACATCATCTGCTGATTCTGCATCCTCATCATCTGCTGCATCTGCATCCAATCAGAATTCTGATTTGAACTTCAAGGAGCAGTTTGTGGGCGAGAGTTTCGGGCGTATCAACAAGGCAGAAGCCGAGCTAACCCTGCTCACCCTGGCGGAATACTTCACCAAGATAGGCAAACAGCGGGTATTGAGTGAGAGCATCGATGTAGGCATTATTTCGCCTTATCGTGCCCAGGTGCAGTATCTGAAGAAGCTCATCAAGAAGTATGAGTTCTTCAAGCCTTACCGCCGCCTGATCAGCGTAAACACGGTGGATGGTTTCCAGGGACAGGAAAGAGACGTGATTCTCATCTCGCTGGTACGTTCCAACGATGAAGGTCAGATAGGTTTCCTGAAAGACCTCCGCCGCATGAACGTGGCGATGACGAGAGCCCGAATGAAGCTCATCATCCTGGGCAACAAGGACACGATGACGAAGCATCCTTTCTACAAGAAACTGTGGGAGTATGTGGAAGGGCTCAATAATGATGAATAAGGACGAAGTTCGTGTAAAAAAGTGTATGTATGCAAGGAAAGTTCGTGTAGAAAAGTGTTGAAAACATTTGGAAGTTCGTGTAAAAAAGTGTATCTTTGCAACCAACAGAGCTGTTTAAACATCATAACAGCAAGTTATTAACATCATTAACAACTTCAAAATGTATGTAAGGATGAAAAGAACGATCATAGAACAATTAAAAGCATGGAAAGAGAGCCTTTACAGAAAGCCCTTAATCTTATCAGGAGCAAGACAAGTAGGCAAGACTTATATCCTTCAGGAGTTTGGGAAACAGGAATATGACCACGTTGCCTACATCAACTGTGATGGAAACTCTGAGATTGCCAACATATTTGCAGAAGATTATGATATGAAGCGAGTCCTAATGGTTATCGGAGCCATTAGCAAACAGCCTATAATCCCTGGCAAAACGCTTATCATTCTGGATGAAATACAAGAACTTCACAAGGGACTTTCCTCGCTGAAGTATTTCTGTGAAAATGCACCAGAATACCATGTGGCTGTAGCAGGTTCACTTTTAGGCGTTGCCATGCACCAAGGAGAATCCGCCCCAGTGGGAAAGGTTGATATCATTCGACTCTACCCTATGTCTTTCGAAGAGTTTCTTATGGCAAAAGACGAAGAACAGTTGCTGAACATATTGAAAAGTAAAGACTGGAAGACCATCACATTACTTCATGATAAACTCATCAAGATATTAAGAGAATATTATTTTGTAGGGGGAATGCCTGAGGCTGTGAAAACTTATCTTGCAACTAACGATGCAAATCTCGTCAGACAGGTTCAGAACAACATTCTCACCATTTATCGTAGTGACATGTCGAAGCATGTCAGCCCAAATGAAGCCACTCGCATCAGCATGGTTTGGCAATCCATCCCTTCCCAGCTTGCCAAGGAAAACAAGAAGTTCATCTATGGAGCGGTGAGAAGCGGAGCACGAGCCAAGGATTTTGAGATGGCAATACAATGGCTGGTGGATGCAGGTCTCACCTATCGCATTTCCCGAGTAAGAGAAGTTGGAATGCCTTTGAAGTTTTACGAAGACCTCAATGCCTTCAAGCTGTTTCTCCTGGATGTCGGCCTCCTGGGTGCGCTGAGCGAGATGGAACCTGCCCAAATGCTCATCTCCAACAAAGCCATGACGGAGAGCAAGGGGGCGTTCACGGAAAACTACGTCCTTACCCAGCTATTATGTCAACAGGACATTTACACCTATTATTATAGTAGGGAAGACGCTCGCTTGGAGATAGACTTCCTTGCCCAGCACCAAGGGGTGATAACTCCGATAGAGGTAAAAGCGGAAGAGAACCTGCGTTCCAAGTCACTTCGCGCCTTCTTTGACGCCCATCCCGACTTGCGAGCCATCCGCTTCTCCATGTCGCCATACAAGGAGCAAGAGTGGATGAAGAATGTCCCATTGTACGGGGTAGAGGAGAGTTTCTAGGAACTCTTCTCACAATACTTCCTGAACTTTGCCTTAGTCATGGCAATACCAATGAGTCTATTAGATAATGCAACAATAACAACAAAATAAAAAAATATGCTACAACGTGACTACATACAGCGATTGATTCGCGAGTTTATGGCAGCACTCGAAAGAATGCTCGAAAAGAAAGAGGTGGAGGTGAGACGTGAGAAGATTAAGGAGCTCTACAATCAATACGTGGGCCCTTATGCCTTCTACAGCATCGCTACCATAGAAGACGTGATGAAGGCGATGGCAGGAATAGAGGACGAGGAGAAGCGACTCTCCAAGATGGATATGCTTGCCGAACTCTACTATCACGAGGCGGATACCGTGGGGCAGCCTACAAGAGACGAACTGCTGAACAAGGCGTTCATGCTCTTCGATTATGTGGAAACCCACGGAGATACGTTTTCCATCGAGCGCCGCAACAAAATGGCACAAATCAAACAGAAGATTGGAGATGTGTCATAAGTCTAGATAATGGAAGCCGAGGACGGGCTGAAAGCCCAAAAGCTCCTAGCCCAGGGCATCGCCCTGGGTATGATGGCAATCAGCATGACGCCCTGTAAGGGCAAAAGCCTTATATTTTGCCTGGAGTTTTAAAGCTTTTGCCCTTACAGGGCGATAGGTTTGCATCCGTAATTACCCAGGGCGATGCCCTGGGCTAGGGGCTTCTGCCCTTTCAGGGCGTGTGGGGTTTACATGCGAAACTTGAATCATTTATTTAAAAATTTGCATTAAAAAATATTCTGCTAAGGGTTAGGAAAATGAAAATTCGATTGTAATATAGGCAAAAGAAAAGAAATAAAGTAATGCAAATAAACAAAGAAACGATAGAACAGCTCTTCCGGCAACATTATCTGAGGATGTACCAATTGGCCAGGGTACTTCTGAAGGATGATGCAGCCAGCAAGGATGTGGTGAGCGAAGTCTTTGCCGATGTGCTCAACGGAAAGACCCAACTGGAGCTTGATAACGAGACGGCTAACGACAAGACAATAGCCAGCACTCCGTCCCTGCCTTCCGCCAACGCCGGGAGCTATCTTCTGGTGTGTGTGCGCCATAAATGCCTCAACCTGTTGAGCCGGCAGAAGATGAAAGACCGGGTTCATCATCTTCTGAAAGCCGATACTTCGCCTTCGATAGCTCCCCTGGAAGCGACGATTGCCGAAATAGACAGGGAGACCGAAAAGTACGAGGCAATTCAGGCTTATATGGATGCTGAACTCACGCCACAAACCCGCAAGGTACTCGATTTCCGCTTTCGGCAGAAACTGAAATATCGGGAGATTGCTACGGAATTGGGCATCAGCGAAGTGGCAGTTTATAAGCATCTGGCGCAAGGCATCAGAATATTAAAGCAAAAGTTTAACCCTTAGCAGATTTATTATGGACAAGTTTGAAAAAATACTGGATATCATCGACCATCAGGAGAAGTATTCTGATGAGGAGATTCGTGAAATATTGCAGGATGAGGAATGCCGAAAACTCTATCAGACGATGATGGAAGTGGATTCTGCACTTGAAAGCCCCTCTCCTATTATTAATATAGATGAGGAATGGGAGAAATTCAGCCAGAAGCATCAACTTCAGGAAGAGGCAACCCATCCTATAACTTCCTGGCGTAAACTGGCAGCATCCATCGCCGGTTTTGTCTTGATTTCGGGTATTGCCTTTGCCGCAATCCATACTTACATCAAGCGCAGCCAGGAAACAACCCAGGTAACCGCAGATACTCATCCGGAAGTCATAAAATCAGATTCCGCAAAGCAGGTAGCAGCAAAGGATTCCCTGACTCATCCGAAACCAGAAAAGCCAGCCATTCACAAGACTTTCGAGAATGTGGCTTTCGAGCAGATGATTTCAGAGATTGCTTCTTATTATGATTTACAAGTGAAGTTTGAGAATAACGAGGACAAGACCCTCCGCCTCTATTACGAATGGAACAGTCATTCGAGCATCGAGAACATCGTAAAAGAACTGAACCAATTCGAGAATGTAAACATCGAATTGCAACAAAACGAGCTGATTGTAAAATAACAAGCTTATCAAAAGTAAGCATAATATTATCGACTCTCAAAGTAATCATAAAGTTCAATGTTCAAAGCTCAAAGTTCAAAGTTAAAAAGTATCATTATGAGAAGATTTTCAGCCATCATATTCCTGCTGTGCACATTCGCCCTGGCGATGAGCGCACAGCACATCCAGCGCAACTATTACAACCGCAGCATGTCGGACGTCCTCATCGACCTCGACAAGGCTTCCAAGCGCTACAAAATCAGCTTCATCTACAACGAACTGGAGGATTTCACAGTTACCCAGAACGTGAAGACAGCCAATATTCCCGATGCCATCCGCAAGGTAATCGGCTTCTATCCAATGCAGATGACCGTAGGTGACAGCCTCATCACGGTAGAATGCATACGCAAGAGCGAGCGCAAGCTGATAGGCAGACTGATAGACAATCACAATCTTCCTGTAGAATTCGCCAATATCCAGCTGCTCAACCCGAAGGATTCCTCCTTTCTCTGTGGAGGCGTGAGCAACGCCAATGGCGATTTCGTCATCCCCTGCCAGCAGAAGCAGGCCCTCATGAAGGTTTCGTTCGTAGGCTACAAGACGATTTGCAAGCTGGTACCTATTGCCCGCATCGGAAATGTGAGGATGCAGGCGAATTCATACCTGTTGAAAGGTGTGACCATTGAAGCCGCAAGGGTTGTAGAAAAAGTAGATAGACAAATCATCTTCCCTACAAAAGAGCAGGTGAAAACGGCTTCCAATGGTTATGATCTGTTGGACAACTTGTCTTTGCCTACCATTATCGTAAATCGAGCAGAACGCAAAGTTCTGTCATTAAAGGGCGGAGATGTGCAAATGCGCATCAACGATGTCAAGGCGAGCATGCAGGATGTATTGGCTTTGCAGCCGGATGAAGTTACAAAGGTGGAATTTATCAATGTTCCAGGACTTAAATATGGAGACAGCAATCTGGATGCAGTCATCAACTACCAGGTCCGCCGACGCTATGCCGGTTATGTGGGTGGAGTTTCTACGATGCAAGGCACCAAGGCAGGTTTCAATAATAGCGACGGTTATTTCAAATACAATGTGAAGAAATCGGAATTCAGCATCAACTACAGTTTCTCCTATCGCTCGGTAGAGGAACGAAGCTATGAGAGTCTCGGTACTTATCATCTGCCCACAGGAGAAACTCTACATCGCAATTATTTAGGTTATGATTCTCCGTTCCTATACACCACCAATAATGTACAGTTGGGTTATAATCTTAGTGAGCCAGACAAATATACATTGAATGTACGGTTGAATTTCTACAATCACAACAGTCCTGTGAGAGGCATGAACCAGCTTTATCAGGAAAGCGGCAAGGCAAATCAATATCTGCAAAACAACAGAAAAATGCTGGAGCAGATTCCATCTCTGGACATTTATTATTCGCTCAATATGCCCCATGACCAGAACCTGGCTCTGAACCTGGTGGGTACTTACATCGGCACAGATTACCAGTATCGTATGAGGGAATATACGTTCAACAAATCGCCGGATGAATCTGTAAGGAACGCTCCGCTGACCGATTACAGTTATGATGCAACTGGTAGAAAGCGCTCTCTTATTGGTGAAGGAACATACAGCAAGAACTGGAAACAGATGGCTTTATCGGTAGGTGGACAATATAATATCAGCCACACAGATAACATCTATGTGGGAAGCAGTAATGCTGATACGGAATTGAAGTACAGCAATCTCTATCTTTTCACCCAGCTACAGGGACAGCAGAAGTGGTTCAGTTATCAGGTGGGAGTTGGCGCAACCAGGTCTTCCATCCATCAGGGGGAGAACGGATACAGCAAATGGCTGTTTCGACCACAGGTAACTTTACAGGCAAAGGCTAGCGACCGTCTGAGTTTTAAATGGAGCAGCAAAATCACGTCAGACATCCCAAGCCTTTCCGATTTGAGCGAGTTGCGCCAATATTCCAACAGCTTTGAGGCGCGTGACGGCAATAGCGGTCTGAAGCCATTTACCGGCTACAACAATACCTTGTCGGCTTCCTGGAACATTCCGCTGATGTCTGTGTACCTGGAGGGAAACTGGACGTATTACGACAAGCCAATAGCCACTTCTATCTTGCCCGAAAAGCGGGAGGATGGCTCTTATCTCTTTGTGAGCAAACCGGAGAATCAGAAGAATCATGATTACAAGCACCTGCTGTTGACTCCTGAAGTTCACCTCATCAAGGATCATCTGGATTTGAACCTTATGTGCGAGTATCAGAATGTCAAGACAAAGGGTTTGGATTATTCCCACGAGTTCAATTACTTCAGGTATGGAGCAGAAATTCGGTACATGACGGGCAATTGGAACATTGGCTATGGTGCCTATAAGGTGGAAAAGAGTTTTTGGGGAGAAAAGACAAACGGCGGAGAGCCAACCTCCAATCTTGCCGTAACCTACAGTTATAAGAACTGGCAGTTTGGCGTTCTCGGATTATTCGTATTCTATCCTCATGGCTGCGTGTATAAGGATGAACTTTTCAACAAGTATGTGCAGCAGAAGAACAAGGTACGCCTTGCTGACCAGGGCAACATGCTTGTCTTTGCTGCCAGCTTCAACTTCAGCCATGGCCGCAGATACCATACAGGCAGCCGTAAGCTGAACAATAGCGATAGAGATAATGGTATCAGATAGAATAGTTTTATATTTTCCTGAAATCACAAATAAGCAAAAGGCTGGACTTCCTCACCCGAAGTTCAGCCTTTTTGTCTGTTATCAGAATTCCAGCAGCCATTTCCATAGAGGGATTATCTCTATGCGGCAACCATCCTTCTCTACAATATCCTCCTCGTCCTTTGTCACAACAATCATCCGCTTGACATTCTGGACAGAAGAAAGCCTGATCAGCCCATCTGTCTCCCGCCGGAAAGTATCGGGATCTGCCATAGAGTAGGAAACCTGTATGGCCAATTCTTCTTCCGGAATCACAAAATCTACCTCGGCATTCCTGCTGTTCCAGAAATAGCTGCCGTCACCATATTTCCGCCTGAGCGTGACGGCAACTATGTTTTCCAGCAACGAAGTGTCTGCATCTACAAGAAAAAGATAAAGCAAACCATTGTCCGTAAAATAATACTTGCGGTTGGATTCCTTGTCCTGCAACTTTCCGAACAAATTCTCATACGGCAAAATGAGCCAGGTGTCAGCCATGTAGCCGACATAATCTATCGTGGCATCCGTACTGAGTTTTTTTCCGGTACTGCTCACGATACTGGCTATTCTGCTGTAAGATAATGGCTGCTTCACGCTTTCTGCCATCTTGCGAATCATTACTCGCAGGGCATAGTCGTTACGAATCTTATATCGAGCCACCAAATCACCGAAGAAGATTTTACTGAAGAGATTGCTCATCCACGACCTCGGCTCCTTCATCCCCACAGTCTCCGGCAAACCTCCATGCTGGAAATAGATATTAGAGAGTCTTACAATATCCTTAGCGTAAGCATAGAGGGCATTCTTTGCCTTTACATCAATACCGCTCGCCTTCAGATATTCGGCAAAGGAATAGGGATACACCTCATGTATCATGTACCTGCCACCGAGTGTTGTCGCTATCTCGCTGCTCAACATCTTGGCATTACTACCCGTGATGTAAACCTGATATTTCTGATCTGCTAACCTGCGGGCAAACTTTTCCCATCTATCTACCAGCTGAACCTCGTCGAGGAAGAAGATAGGACGACTGTCATACATTTCTTCATAACAGGTTTTTATCAGGTCAAGGTCGGTCACATCCAAGGAGTCAATACGGTCATCCTCGAAGTTGAAGTACAGGATTTCCTCCCGCTTATGCCCCTGTTCCAGCAGCTGTGCTATGCGCTGATACATCAGATACGATTTTCCTGCGTGTCTCAATCCTACAAACACGTAATTCAGTCCATCCATGAGCTCTACGTCACGATGAACCAGTTCTACTTGAGTAACATAAGCCTGATACTCAATTATCAGTAATTTAATCAAATCCTTCGTCATAATTCCCTTTCTTTTTACTGAATCCGGTGCAAAGATACATATTTTATCGTTTATAGACGACAAAAGCAATAACTTTTTATCGTTTATAGACGATAAAAACGTATCAATTCTATCGTTTATAGACGACAAGCATCATTTTTCAACGCAATCTACGTGTCTTATACGTGAAAAAGTTGCCTTGGGCTTTCCGTTTTGACCGATGACGATTGGTTCTGTCCGTTATAGAACTACTTGCAAAAAATAATCTTTCTAACTGGGAAAATATTTTTTTCCAGTTAGAAAGATGAAATTCTATTATTCAGTTTTTATTCGTTATGGAAAACCTTGTAGGGGTCCATCTGCTGCATTTTTTCCTTGATTTTCTGCTCTATTCCCTCTGATGGTTCCGGAATTTCGGCACCCATTTCCTTGGCAGCAGCCTCATCCTCGGCAGCACCGGCACTATCACCCAGACTTCTGCGAACCTCGCTGCGCTCGCGATACGCATCAATAGAGAAAGGATTTACCTCCATCACCTTACCGTAGGTCTGTTCAGCCTCCTCCATCTTTCCCTGCGCCTTCTCTACACGAGCCTTCAGCAACAGCACATCCTCGTTGCTCGGAATATGCTCATAGAGGAAAGTTGCATCGAGTTCTGCCTCGGAAAGCTGAGCCTGATCCAACAGGATGCTGCCACGAAGCAATCGGGCGGCATAGAAATCCTCACGCTTGCCTATCGCCTCAGTCAGCATCGACACGGCACGGGGTGCATCGCCCAGCCCTCTGCAGGCTCTGGCATAGAAGAAATACGTCTCTACATTCTCAGCATCCAGCTGCAGAGCCTTATCGCACACATCCGTCATGGCGATATAATCCTCCATCATATACGCCACATCCGCCATACGCAGCAATACAGCCATGTTATCAGACTGTGCCTCCGAGATTTTCTGCAACTGGGCGTAAGCCTTCTGCAAATCGCCCATAGAGATGTAAGCCTGCGAAAGATAGTCGCGGCATTCCAGATCTTCTGCATTCAGCTGCAGAGCTTGTTCCAGAAACTTGGCTGCAAGGTCGAATTGGTGCATTCTGAGAGCACGAACACCATCATATTTCACCTTGTCGAAGTCCTTTTCCTTCATTTCTCTCACTTCTTCAGTAGTTTTTTGCCCACCAAATAGCTTTTTCAATATGTTCATAATTCAACAGTTTATTTAGGTTTTGAATTGTTTTTGTTGAAATCGTATCAAACGACAGGGCAAAAATACGAATAAAATCCCGAAAACGCCCCTTTTTTGGAAGAAATATTTTCTTTTTTCTGATTACAAGAAGAAGGTGACAAACTTAGACGCACGAATACCATCCACATAAACATCTGCTTTATAGGGAGTTAGGATTGTTTTTGATTTCAGCTAAAGGCTTCAAAAATCTCAGTCTCAGTTGTCTCAGTTATTTTTCAAGTACCCCCTCTTCTTCTTTTATTCTTATATACATATTATATATTTATATATAATTAATTAATAATCAATAAGTTACAAAAACAGCAAAAAGGAAAGAAAGAGAAAAATGGGAAAATGATACCCCCTTATTTTTTTACTGAGACAACTGAGACTGAGATTTTTCAAATCAATTGGAACGCTATATTTTGCATTAACTATCTGATAATAAGCCTTCTAGAAGAAAAGAAAGCGTTCCCGTTCCAGTTATTCCAGTTGTTCCAATTATTTTTTCAGCATATCCCTTCTACCCCTATTTTTATATATATTTATATATATATAATATATAATTAATTAATAATTAATAAGTTATATAATATAAAGAAGCAAAGAAAAAGGACAAGCGAAAGATATGAACCCACTCAAAATTAATTGGAACAACTGGAACAATTGGAACAACCGGAACGCAGCCCCAGGAAAATCCCCTCTTCTCTAGAAGGCATTTCTCACTCCACGACCCAATCCGTGATGTTATGCGTAGCACTATCAAAATTAATCCCGACCTTGGTTATAGGAAGACCCGACAAGGCAAAACGCTGGCGATAGTTCTTGAGATTGATCTGCTGCATCGCCACCTGAGCATTCTGGTTAAGTTTCAACTCTATCAGGTAAAGACGAGATTTCGTCATAACCACGATATCAACCCTGCCATTCGGAGTATGTACTTCTACATCTACCATCCAAGCCGTAAGAAGCGAGAAGATGACATAGAACATCTGCTGATAATGCCCCTCATAGCCAGTATTGGCACAATATGGAACCGTGCCCAGGAAAGTCTGCAAATACTGCAGGGCCAGTCCCAGGTCTTCCTTATCGAAGGCACGAGCCATGTTGCGGGTCGTATTATTGGCATTCTGCGTGTTAGGCGTTACATAGTAAGGAATCAGCGCCTTGGTCAGCCCCAGCCGCACTTCTCTGTTCGGAATACCCAAAGTATAGGAATCGTAAGCCTCTTCATAATCCTTGATTGTAATATAGCCACTCTGATAGAGCAGAGGCGTAAGAGTTGTCATCGTTTCTGTAGGCGCATCAAAGTCTGAAACGCCCGCTTCCATGGATTCGGCGAAATCGCTGAAGTTGACACCAAACTTCTTCATCATATTGATGAGATAGGTAGGAGTTCCCGTAGAAAACCAGAATGGCTCTACCCGCTTTAGCGAAAGACTGCTGAGCAAACTGAACGGATTGAAGATATCAGGCGATTCTGATGCAAAATGATAGCCGTCATAATAATCCTTGAGTCGGCTCAGCGTCTCATCCATCGTCCAGTTCTTTGCCTCGGCCAATTCCTGTATTCCCTCTTTTAACCGGGTAAGCATCTCCTCCTTGGTAATACCACAAATGCCCGCATACTCGGGGAGCATGCTGATATTGGTGATGTTGTTCAACTCGCTGAAGATGCTGAGCTGCGAAAACTTGGTAATACCCGTGAGGAATACAAAATGCAGCATGGAGTCAGAATCCTTCAAGGGACTGAAAAAATTGCGAAGAATCTGACGGAGAGCCACCAGCTGGCTTTCCTCGTGCACCACATCCAGGAGGGGCGCATCGTATTCGTCGATGAGAATGACCACCTGCTTGCCGGTTTGCTTATAAACTTGGCTGATGAGATTGAGCAATCTTACATTTGGGTCGGGCGCATCCGTCATGATTCCCCATTTCTCTTCATGCTGTTTCAGAATAAAGAGAAGATAGCGTACCAGCGCATCCTCCTGCATGTGCTTGCCACCCGACAGATCAAAATGCAAGACAGGGTATTCCACCCAATCCTGTTCCAGCCTTTCCATCTCCAATCCCTTGAAAAGTTCCTTCTTTCCTTCGAAGTAGCTTTGCAAGGTAGAGACAAGAAGCGACTTTCCGAATCGACGTGGGCGACTCAGAAAAAGATATTTCTTGCCGGAATGGGTCATCTGATAGATGTAACCGGTCTTGTCAACATAGAGATAATTCTTGGTGATAATCTCCGAGAATGTCTGAATGCCTACAGGATAGAATTTTGCTGCCATAATCTGCACCGTTTTGATTTTGGCACAAAGTTAAGCAAAATTTCTGAGAACAACAAGCAAATCGGAGTTAAAAATACAAGATTGGGATAAAGAAAGAACAAACTTTCCTTTTGAAAAGGAAATAATTGCTGATTTCTTTCCTTTTTAGAAGGAAACTTTCTACGTTTGCAGCCGATTGTAGGAATCGACTTTGATGGAATAGGCATCTCGTTCTGCGCCGTGATGATTTCCTGCAAGTTTGCCCTGCGGGAGAAGCGGAAGTGGATGCGCTTATCCATATTCCCAAAGGAAAGCATAAAAATTCCTTAAATAAAGCAACTTTTAGAATTATTTCGAAGTATAGTTAGAAATATTTTCGTATTTTTACAAAGTATACTTTAAAATATTTCTGTATAGACAAGCAAATTATTAGAAATATCATCATAGACTGTAGATAAATGCAGCGGATAACGCATAAGAGAATCAGAATTTCCTGGCTGCTGCTATTGGTTTACCTGCCGATGCTGCTGGCCGTTACGTTTCACCATCATGGTGAAGCGCAGGGAACTCATGCCGATTTCTATTGTGCCGATTGTGCCCATCATGTTCATCACGACGGCCATCTAGCAGCCCTGCAGAATACCATGCACGACTGTGTGCTTTGCCAATTGCAAAGCACTCCTTATCTGGCTCCATCCCTCATGGTTTGGGTTGCCATCGCCGTGCTCCATCTCTCCCCTCGCCGTGCCTTCTGCTCTCCTTGCTTGTGCAGGGCGAAGGGGGTAAAATCTACCCGTGCTCCACCTTATTCTCTGTTTTTATAAATAATTGAATATTAACAGAATAAGGTAACAAATAACATAATGAGAACAATATTGAAATCAATATTGCTGATGAGTCTGTACTCATCGGCAACAGCCCCTGCTATGGCTATAAACAGAGCAAATCATGATAAGAAGGACGCAAACATTCATGAAGAAGAGACAAACGATTCTACCAGACACCAGCCGCTGACGGAATCGAGCGTGAAACTGAACGAAGTGGTGGTAACAGGCTTGACGGGCAGCCAGAAACTGAAGCAATCGCCCGCACCCATCTCCTTCGTTTCTGCCCGCCAGCTCGAAATGCAACCTTCTACCAACATCATCGACGCCATCGCCCACCAGCCAGGCGTTTCGCAGATTACCACGGGAAGCGGAATTTCAAAACCCGTGATCCGTGGCCTGGGCTATAACCGCATGGTAGTGGTAAACGATGGAATCAGACAGGAAGGACAGCAATGGGGCGATGAACACGGAATAGAAATCGACCCCGCTTCGGTTCATTCCGTAGAGATTCTGAAAGGTCCGGCAAGTCTCATGTATGGATCGGATGCGATGGCAGGCGTCCTCATCTTCCACTCCGCTCCTACCCTTGCCAAGGGCGACATGAGAGCAAATTTCTCAACGGGTTATCAAACCAACAACGGACTTTTTGATTATTCGCTCAACTTTGCCGGCAACCAGGGCGGATTTGTATGGAACACCCGTTACAGCGGAAAGATGGCGCATGCCTACAAGAATAAATACGATGGTTATGTATTCGGTTCATCACTCAGAGAGCAGGCATTCTCGCAGCTTCTAGGCTGGAACTACCGCCAGGGGCATTCGCATCTCACACTCGATTATTATCATCTCACTCCGGGCATCGTAGAAGGAGAAAGAGATGAGAAAACGGGCGAACTGGAAGTTCCCGATGGCTACGATGCCAAGAGTTACGGCAAACCGATGCCTTATCAGCAGATTCATCATTACAAGGCTGTACTTGATAATTCCTGGTTCCTGGGCGACGGCAATCTGAAGTTCCTCCTGGGTTATCAGCAGAACCGCCGTCAGGAGTTTGAGGAGGAAGAGAATCCGAAGGAATGCGGACTCGATTTCATGCTCCATACCATAAATTACGACCTGCATTATCTCTCGCCGGAAATGAATGGATGGAAGTTCTCTACGGGCATCAACGGCATGTGGCAGCAGTCGGTTAATAAAGGTTCTGAATTTCTGATTCCAGACTATCATCTCTTCGATTACGGCGTGTTTGCCACGGTGAGCAAGGAGATAGGCAAACTGAACCTGAGCGGCGGCATCAGATACGATCATCGCCATCTGCACAGCGAGGCTTTGAGAGAAGAGGATGATGCTGAATCGAATGATTCTTTCCGCTTCCAGGCCTTTAAGCGCAGCTTTGAAGGAGTAACCGGAAGCATCGGATTGGCTTATGAAATCCTGCCCGATTTCAATCTGAAGCTGAACCTGGCAAGAGGATTCCGTGCTCCAAACATCAGCGAATTAGCATCTAACGGTGTGCACGAGGGAACCCAACGATTCGAATTGGGAAATACCGGTTTGAAGCCTGAGAACAGTTGGCAATTCGACCTTGGTCTGGATTATTCTTCGCCTATCATTTCGGCAGAGCTCTCGCTGTTTGCCAATCGCATCAACCATTACATCTATAGCGAGAAGTTGGCAGATGAGAACAATCAGCCTGTCCTCATCGACGACACGCCAGCCTATCAGTTTACTTCGGGCGACGCCCGCATTCTGGGTGGTGAGGCGAGCATCGACATCCACCCTGTGGAGCAGCTGCATATCGGCAACACCTTCTCCTACGTCAATTCGGTTCAGTTGCATCAGCCATCCGAATCAAAGTATCTGCCATTCACCCCAGCCCCTCGCTGGGTTTCGGATGTAAGGTATGAGTTTGTCTGCGACGGCAAGACTTTCGACCATCTCTTCGTAAAGCTACAGATGGATTGCAATCTCCGCCAGAACCATTATTTCGCAGCCAACGATACGGAGACCGCTACGCCATCGTACACCTTATTAAATATGTATGCCGGTACCGACGTAAAGCTCCATGGCAAGCGCCTTTTCTCGCTCTATCTTTCGGGCGAGAACCTTACCAACCGTGCTTACCAGAACCACCTGAGCCGCCTGAAGTATCTTGACGTAAACCAGGTTACAGGCAGAAGAGGTGTTTACAATATGGGCCGCAACTTCAGCATAAAGACAGTGGTTCCGATAGAGCTGTAACTCCCCTTTTGGAATAAGCAATTCCCATTTTAGGATAAGCAATTCCTCATCAGGAATCAGAATTTTGAATAAACAAGTGCCGATAAGGATGCCAAAAGCTGCCGGAAAAGCAACTTTTGGCGCCATTATCGGCATTTTTTCGTCTCTTTTTTATTGTTTCTCAGTATTTTATCCTATCTTTGCAACAAAAAGTCCCTTGAAAAAGTGGCAGAATAGAACAAAAAGTCCCTTGAAAAACGTGCACGAATTCAAGAAAAGTCCCTTGGAAAACGTGCACAGCATCAAGAGTAATACATCATAAATCATTAGAAAACAGATGTTTAAACGGAAAATCGAGAAATATCTCAAAGAATGGAAGAGTGATGAGCACAAAATGCCTCTCATCATTAAAGGATGTCGCCAATGCGGAAAGACATTCTCGGTACTCGATTTTGCCCATAAGAATTATGAGCATGTTGTGTATCTAGACTTTTTCCAGCACCCAGAATATAAGTCGGTATTTGATGGTGGCCTGGACATCGATCTTCTCTGCATGACACTTTCTACCTTAATACCCGATGCCAATTTCGTATCGGGCAAGACCTGCATCATCTTTGACGAGATACAGGAATGCCCACGTGCCCGCACAGCCTTGAAATTCTTCAAGACTGATGGCAGATACGATGTCATCGGTACGGGTTCCCTGCTGGGAGTCAGCGGTTATCATACCAATGCTTCTTCAGAGGCTCCAATTCCTGTTGGTTACGAGACTATCATAGACATGTATCCAATGGATTTTGAGGAATGGCTCTGGGCAAATGGCATTAAGAAAATGACCATCGACTACCTGCATCGCTGCCTGGAAGAAAAGACTCCGGTACAAGAAGCCATCCACGAAAGAATGCGCCAACTGCTGCTGCAATATTGCATTGTTGGCGGAATGCCAAGAGCCGTGAGCGTATTTATGGAAACTCATAATATGCAAAACGTGCTACGAATGCAGCAAGCTATCATCGAAGAATATAAAGTAGATATGCTGAAATATGCTCCACAAGCAGACAAGTCGAGAATCAGAGAATGCTTCGAGTCAATTCCACGTCAACTGAGTAAGGAAAACAAGAAATTCGCATACGCCACTGTACGCCCCAACGGCAGAGGACGTGACTATCAAGGCAGTTTGCAATGGATAGAAGATGCAGGAATTATCCGCCGTTGCAACAACCTGTCAGCACCAGAACTCCCACTAGATGGCAACGCCATCCCCGACCAGTTTAAAGTTTACATGGCAGATACAGGACTTTTCATCAGTATGCTCGAACCAGGAACGGCAGCTGACATTCTGCAAGGCAATCTCTATGGATACAAGGGAGCCATCTTTGAAAATCTGGTAGCCGACATTTTTGGCAAGATGAATCGCAAGCTCTATTATTTCCGCAAGGACTCGGGTTTGGAAATCGACTTTGTTACAAGATACGAAGGCAAATGCACGCTGGTAGAAGTAAAGGCGAGCAACGGAAACATTAAAAGTGCCAAGACCATCCTTTCGAACCCCGAAAAGTATCACGTATCTCAAGCCATCAAACTGGGAGATGTAAATGTGGGAACAGCCCCACAAACTTTCATTCTTCCCCTCTACATGGCTTTTCTGCTGGAAGACAAAAGATAGAAACAGGACTTCAAGGAAAATATCATCATAAAAAAACGAACAATGATTAAGAAACAAGGAACGATATTGATTGTTGATGACAACCGCAACATTCTTACTACGGTGAGGATGCTGCTGGAACCCATATTCGATGGCATCATCACCATCGCCAACCCTAACTCCATCCCAGCCAAGCTGAGAGAGGAGCACCCCGACGTGGTGCTCCTCGACATGAACTTCTCCAGCGGAATCAATTCGGGAAACGAGGGACTGTACTGGCTCAGGGAAATCAAGAGCCTCAGCCCGAAAACCGAGGTGGTGCTCTTTACCGCCTATGCCGACATCCAACTTGCCGTAACAGGCATCAAGGAAGGTGCCGCCGACTTCATTGTGAAGCCTTTTGAAAACGAGAAGATGATCCGTACGCTGATGGAGGCTAGGGATAAGAACAAGGCTGTGGATAACGCTATTGGCAAAAAAGGTGGAAAACTTTGTGGAAAAGATGCACAAAGCGCTATGTATTGGGGAGATAGCGAAGTTATGAACCTCAAATCCGCAACCTATAGGGTTTAGTGGGATTTTGCTTGCAAAGCGACAAAATTCATTTTATTGTACATATTT
>NZ_JBBNGE010000049.1:0-25367 GCF_040095255.1 Segatella sinensis
GTGATAGGAGAATTAGCTGTAAGTGATAGGAGAATTAGCTGTAAGTGATAGGAGAATTAGCTGTAAGTGATAGGAGAGGCAGCTGCAAGTGATAGGAGAATTAGCTGCAAGTGATAGGAGAGGCAGCTATAAGTGATAGGAAAAGTAGCTATAAGTGATAGGAGAGTTAGCTGCAAGTGATAGGTAAAGTAGTTGTACGATAATCTATTTTCCACAAAAGAAGGGGGGGGAGGCAAGCAGTCATAATAGACTGATGCCTCCCCCCAAACGATATGGAGAGTTTTATTAAATGTCTTAATTCTTAAAGCTGTGGATAGGAGCAGGAATGCGACCTACGCGATTTACGAAATCAGAGCAGCTGAACTGATTAACCGGCATGATTGGAGCATAACCCAACAAACCACCGAAATCTACAGTATCTCCCACCTTCATACCCACAACAGGGATGATGCGGACGGCAGTAGTCTTCTGGTTTACCATACCAATGGCAGCCTCATCGGCAATGACACCGGAGATAGTGGTAGCTGCTGTATCGCCAGGGATGGCAATCATATCCAAACCTACAGAGCAAACGCAAGTCATTGCCTCCAACTTCTCGATGGTAAGTGCACCTGCCTCTACGGCATTGATCATACCCTGGTCTTCAGAAACAGGGATGAAGGCACCACTCAAACCGCCAACATAAGAAGAAGCCATGATACCGCCCTTCTTAACCTGGTCGTTCAAAAGTGCGAGTGCTGCGGTTGTACCTGGAGCACCAGCACGCTCCAAACCGATCAACTCCAGAATATCAGCTACGCTGTCGCCGATGGCTGGAGTAGGAGCCAATGAAAGGTCGATGATACCGAATGGTATGTTCAGGCGGCGTGATGCCTCCTTAGCAACCAGCTGACCTACACGTGTAATCTTGAAAGCTGTTCGCTTGATAGTCTCGCAGAGAACCTCGAAGCTTTCGCCCTTCACCTGCTCCAAAGCATATTTTACCACACCAGGACCGCTGACACCTACGCTGACAACAGCGTCTGCCTCAGAAACGCCATGGAAGGCACCAGCCATGAATGGGTTATCATCAGGAGCATTGCAGAGAACAACGAGCTTAGCGCAACCCAAAGAACCGTTATCCTTGGTAGCCTCGGCTGTATCCTTGATGATTTCGCCCAGCAGGCGTACGGCATCCATATTGATACCGGTCTTGGTAGAACCTACGTTTACAGAGCTGCAGATGAAATCGGTCTGGGCCATAGCCTGAGGGATAGAACGGATGAGAAGCTCATCGCTCTTGCTCATACCCTTGCTTACGATGGCAGAGTATCCACCGAGGAAGTTGACACCCAATTCCTTGGCACATTTGTCGAGAGTCTTGGCAATCTTCACATAGTCATCGGTAGTCTTGCAGGCAGAACCACCTACGAGTGCGATAGGAGTGATAGAGATGCGCTTGTTTACGATAGGCACACCATACTCTTTAGAGATGTCCTCACCGGTCTTCACCAAATCCTTGGCGAGGCGGGTAATCTTATTATAAATGTTCTGACAGAGCTGGTCGAGATCTGAAGTGGCACAGTCCAGGAGGTTGATACCCATGGTGATGGTGCGCACGTCGAAGTTCTCCTGCTCAATCATCTTGTTGGTTTCGATAACCTCAGATATATTGATCATATTCCTTCTATTGCTTTTAAAAGTGATAAACTTAGATGCGGTGCATCATGTTGAAGATTTCCTCACGCTGGCATTTTACCTGAACACCAATGCTCTTGCCAAGATCAGCGAGTTCGTCGGCAACAGTCTCGAAAGATGCATTCATCTTACCCATATCAACAATCATCATCATGTTGAAGTACTCCTGTACGATGGTCTGAGAGATATCCAAGATATTGACGTCCTTCTCTGCCAAATAGGTACAAACTCTGGCGATGATACCTTTTGTATCCTTGCCCACTACTGTAATAATCGTTCTGTTCATGTAATAAATTATTTTATATGGAAAGTTTAATGCTGCAAATTTACAACAATTTAGGGAGACTACCAAATAAAAAACAGAAAACTTGCAAAATGACAGACATTTTGCAAGTTTTCTGATATATCGTTTACTTGATTCCTCTTTCGTTGAGTGCCTTGGAATATTTTGCAGCATTCTGCAGGTGTTCCTGATAGGTGCGGGCAAAATTGTGGGTGCCGCTGAAATCCTCCTTGGCGCACATATAGAGATACTCGTGCTTTACATGGTTGAGCACGGCATCAATGCCGGCAACCGATGGAATGCGGATTGGGCCAGGAGGAAGACCTGGATTCTTGTAGGTATTGTATGGGCTCTTGATGTACAGGAGGTTGTTGTAGATACGCTTCAATTCGAAACGCTTCCAGGCGAACTTGATGGTTGGGTCAGCCTGCAGTGGCATACCTTCCGGATACTCTGCATTGCGCAGCATCAGTCGGTTGTAGTACATACCTGCAATCATCGGTTTTTCGCCGTTGTTGGCAGTTTCCTCATCCACGATACTGGCAAGTGTAATTACCTGGTTAGGAGTGAGCTTCATCGTCTTGGCCTTCTCCGTGCGTTCAAAGTTCCAGAACTTGTCGCTCTCTTTCTTCATGCGTTCCAGGAATTTCTCGATGGATACATTCCAATAGATATCGTAGGTGTTAGGGATAAACATGCAGGCGATGGTGGCTGTATCGTAGCCCATCTTCTCGCAAACCGCCTCATCTGTGAGTGCCTTCTTGATTTCTGTGCTGTCGAGCATCAGTTTCTTGCTCAGCTCCACGGCGAGCTTGTCGATGGTGCGTACGGAAGGTATGGTGAGGTTGACTGGTTCCTGCAAACCGTTCTTCATGTGACGCCAGACCTTGAGTGCTCCGTCTCCAGGATGGATGGCGTATCTACCGGTGCGGATGTGGTCAGCATAGCCTGAATGAAGGGTGAGGGTGCGGAACGCCTGCATCGGGATGCTCTTGGCGATAGGCTGCACCTTATTATATACGGAGTCGATGTTGTCATCGGCGTCGATATACACATACTTGGTTTCGCTGCTTTTCGAGAATGATGAGAAGCAGTAGAGATAACCTACGATGGCAATGACGGCGATGCAGCCGATGGCGCCATAGAGGTAAAACTTAGAAGTTGTTTTCTTTTTCTTCATTTTCTTTATCTACTTAAAACATTTTCTTTTCTTCTTGAAATATTTCTGTTCGTCTTTGAACTTGATCTGTTCTTCTTGAAACATTTTGGTGCAAAAGTACAGTAAAAATGCCAAATAGCAAAGCGTAGTCAATTAAAATAGGTTAATTCGCTGATTCTTTATCCGTGGTATGAAGAATTTCATTACCTTTGCATCATTGAAACTGAGGAATATTGACATATTAAAACGATAGATGATATGAGAATGAAATTTACAATATCATACAAGGCAGAGTGGGGGGAGTCTTTGCATGCCGATATCACCTTCTTCGCACGTGACGGAAAGTGGAAGGTGGTAGATCTGGCGATGAACACAGTAGATGGTTATCATTGGATGGCTGAAACCCAAACTTTGGAAAACCGTCATCATCCCTTTGTGGCTGTAGCCTATTATTATAAGGTGGTAGATGCCGAGGGAAATGTGGTGCGCAGGGAATCTGTTGCTTCTCCTAGAGCCTATGTGTATGAGGCGAACAGAAACTATATCCTGTCCGACTTCTGGCTGGATGATGAGAATGAGCTGCTGGGCGGTTTCATCAACTATACGGCTCCGGTAGTCTGGACGGGTGATGAGGCAGCCAAGCTACCTCTGTTCGAGCAGACCGTGATCTTCAAGGTTTCTGCTCCTCAGCTTCACGAGGGTGAGGCTGTGGCACTGCTGGGTAATCATCCAACTTTGGGCGACTGGAATACCGACCATTATCTTCCGATGATTCATCAGGGTGGAACCAGTTGGGTGCTCTCCGTCAACGTACAGGCTTTGGAGGCTCCGCTGGAGTATAAATATGTGGTTGTGGATGCCAGGACCCATCAGTTCAAGAGATGGGAGTTTGGTGAGAATCGCACCATGGGAACAGGTATCGCCTATGGCCATGATGAGGAGCAGAAAGCCAACCGCTATGCGGTTAGCGGTTCGGATGAAATCCGACTTTATTCCAAGGATGTCTGTATCCTTCATGGCGGTGAATTTCGTGTGAAGAAGATGCCGCCTCATGCTCAGTTTAATTTCGATACCTATATCTTCGACTTGGATGGTACCTTGCTTTCTACCCTGGGCGATTTGGCTGCGAGCTGCAATTATGCTCTCAAGACGAATGGCTTTCCTGAGCGAAGCGTAGATGAGGTGCGCCGCTTTGTTGGAAACGGTGTCAAGAAACTGATGGAACGTGCCATACCGGATGGTTTGGAAAATGAGAAGTTTGAACAGGTGTTTGCCGATTTCCGCAAGCACTATATGATGCATAATCTTGATACCACGCAGCCTTATCCGGGCGTGATGGAAATGTTACAGGAGTTGAAGGATAGAGGCAAGAATATTGCCGTGGTGAGCAATAAGTTTTATGCTGCCACCCAAGCCCTCTGTCGCCATTTCTTTGGCGACTTGGTAGATGTGGCTATAGGTGAGCGTGAGGATATTCAGAAAAAGCCAGCCCCGGATACTGTAAATGAGGCTTTGCGTCAGATGAATGCCGATAGGGAAAGCGCTGTCTATATCGGCGACAGTGATGTAGATGTCATGACCGCCAAGAACAGCGGAATGCCTTGCATCAGTGTACTTTGGGGATTCCGCGATCTCGAATTCCTTATCGCACATGATGCTAGAATATTTGTTACATCCCCACTGCAGATCTGTTAGTTGATTCCGTGTTCTTCTACGAATTTCACCACATCATCCCTGTTTGTGTCAGAGATAGGCACCGCCAGTTTGCCATAGACTACCTTCATGTTCTGGATGTAGTCAAAATTAGTTAGATTGGCAATGAAAGAGCGGTGCACTCTTCTGAATTTCTGGCGCGGAAGTTTCTCTTCCAGGCGTTTCAGGTTGCCCAGGGTCATGATGTTGCGTCCGTCCGCCATGTGGAACTTCACGTAATCTTTCACGCTCTCGATAAAGAGTATGTTCTCGAAAGGAATTCGGGTGTATTTGCTTTCGTTCTTCACCACTACAAAGCCATCGCGCTTTATAGGGTTGTAGGCGTCGTCCTGCATATAATGGTCGAATACCTTCTGACAGGTCTGCATGAAGTCTTCGTATAGGATAGGCTTGACCAGATAGTCGAAGGCGTTCACCTTGTATGCTTCGATGGCATACTCCTTGAATGCGGTGGTGAAGATAATCTTCACGTTCATCGGCACGAGCTTGGCAAACTCAAGTCCGCTGATCTGTTGCATGTGGATGGCAAGAAACAGAATGTCAAGATGGCTGTGGTGGATTCCATCTACAGCTTCGATGGCGTTGTGGTACGCACCGATAAGATTGAGGGATGGTGTTTCTTCAACATAATGCTTCAGCAAAGCCAAAGCCTCAGGATCTTCATCTATGATGGCGCAGTTTAATATCATACTTATTTTTATTTTTTGATTAGTTGGATGGTATTATCATTTATTTGCCCTAATAACGGCTGATTTCCCGTTTTATTGTATCCGAAAGAACTTTTTTTCTAGAAATCTTATTTTTATTCTTTTTCCCTTAAATTTGCTTAATCTATTTGGCTGTTTGCCGAAAAAGCGTTACTTTTGGGGAGTGAATCGAATATATCGGTTCGGAATCGGTCAAACTCCGCTCTGGACTCGCAATCATGTGGCTCGGAAACGGTTGTAATACCGGTTCTTATTGAAATCAAAATGATGATAAACGACATGAATGATAAGAAAAACAATTCTATAAGATATTTTTCTGTAAGCACGTTTTTGCTTACAGGTAAGCAGATGATGCTGGCGATGATGCTGGCATGTTCGCCTCTTGCCATGTCGGCGCAGAAAATCTCGCTCGGTAGCTGCATCACCCGTGATGGCGGTCAGTATAAGGGAGAGATGGTAAGCGGCAAACCACAGGGCAAGGGATCTACCATATATAAGAATGGTGATACTTACGAGGGTGCCTACGTCAAGGGAAAGCGCAGCGGATATGGCGTATATACTTTCTCGGATGGCGAGAGATACGAAGGACAGTGGCTGCAGGACCAGCAGCACGGCAAGGGTACCTATTACTTCCAGAACAATAATAAGTATGTAGGACTCTGGTTCCGCGATTTCCAGCACGGACATGGCGTGATGTACTATTACAATGGTGATAAGTATGACGGCGACTGGTATAAGGATAAGCGACAGGGAAAAGGTACCTACACCTATTCCAACGGTGCCAAATACAAAGGCCAGTGGATGAACGACATGAAGAATGGAAATGGATTCTTTGACTGGGGAGATGGAACCACCTATGATGGACAGTGGGTAGATAACCAGCGCTCAGGCAAGGGTACCTTTAAATATGCTGACGGTGATACCTATATTGGTGACTGGAAGGATGATATCCAGGACGGTAAGGGTATCTACAAATTCCATAACGGTGATATCTATGAAGGTGATTATTCGCAGGGTGAACGTACCGGTGAAGGAATTTTCCGCTCAGCCAGCGGTTCGAAATACACCGGACAGTTTGTGGATGGCCAGCGTTCCGGACAGGGTACTTTCGTATGGAAGAATGGCGACATCTATGTTGGCAGCTGGAAAGACGACCTGCAGAACGGTAGGGGAAAGTTGACCAAGAAGAACGGCGACATCTTTGAAGGCGAGTTCAAGAAGGGATATGTGGACGGCAACGTGGTGATACATTACGCCAACGGCAACCGCTTCAAGGGTGTCTATCACAATGGTAAGCGTGAGGGCTTCTGTATCGAGGAAAACAAGGACGGCAAGCGCTTCGAGGGCAACTATAAGAAGGATGCACGCGATGGCAGATTCGTAGAGAAAGACTGCAATGGTCAGGTTACTGCCAAGGGTGTATATGAGAACGGAAAGCGATTTGAGGATTAAACTTCCGGCAAGATTGAATCTTTAGGATTTTAATATGCATCAGCATCTGTTCCTCTCTGAAATATAAACTTAAAAAAGTAGAAATCAATCACAAAATTTAATATACTATGGTAATTGATACATTAGACAATTTGGAGAAATATGTTTCTCTTAATTCACTCTTCGCAGAAGTAGTGAAGTTTATCAACGAGAATGATCTCACTAAGTTGGAGACCGGTAAGCATCCTATCCAGGGTGATGAACTCTTTGTGAATATCGCTGTAGCTCACGGCAAGACCGAGGAAGAAGCTACCATCGAAGCACATCGTCAGATGATTGATATTCAGATTCCTATGAATACAGAGGAAACCTATGGATATTCTCCAGTGAAGGATCTCCCGGAAGTGGAATACAACGAGGCTAAGGATTGCACCTTATATCCTGGTGTGAAGGCTCAGACACTGGTAACCTGCAAGCCAGGCCAGTTTGCTATCTTCTTCCCGCAGGACGGTCATCAGCCATGCATCGGCAAGGGTGATATCCATAAGGCTATCTTCAAGGTAAAGGCTTAAAAACCTTAATCAAATAGTAGAACCATCTAAAATCATGATATATGGCAACAGAAAAGAAAACTTCAGCTAAAAATACTACAGCAAAGAAGACAACAGCCAAGAAGGCTACCTGCAAGGCAACCGCCAAGTGCGCTACCAAGAAAACCGTGAAGGCTGCTGCCCCAAAACATATCGGACTCGTGAAGAACGATCCATATCTGGCAGACTTTGAGCCTGCTATCGTAGGAAGACATGAGCATGCGCTCTGGAAGCTCAACCAGCTTACCCGTAACGGCAAGATTTCGCTCAGCGATTTCGCCAACGGATACGACTACTTCGGATTGCATAAGACGGAGAAGGGATGGGTGTTCCGCGAGTGGGCGCCAAATGCTACAGATATCTATCTCATCGGCGATTTCAACGGCTGGCAGGAAAGCCCTAAGTATCGTGCTAAGCGTATCAAGGGCACCGGCAACTGGGAGTTGAAACTCTCGGAAAAGGCAATGAAGCACGGTGATCTCTTCAAGATGAAGGTGCACTGGGAAGGTGGAGAAGGCGAGCGTATCCCTGCATGGGCTAACCGTGTGGTTCAGGATGAGCAGACCAAGATTTTCTCTGCGCAGGTATGGTGCCCTGAGCCTTACAAGTGGAAGAAGAAGACCTTCAGACCTAACACCACTCCGCTGCTCATCTATGAGTGCCATATCGGAATGGGACAGGATGCAGAGAAGGTTGGTACCTACACTGAGTTTAAGGAGAAGGTGCTGCCACGTATCATTGAGGATGGTTACAACTGCATCCAGATCATGGCAATCCAGGAGCATCCTTATTATGGATCCTTCGGCTATCACGTAAGCAGCTTCTTTGCAGCCAGCAGCCGTTTCGGAACCCCTGAGGAGCTTAAGGATCTCATCGATACAGCCCATCAGAATGGCATAGCTGTCATTATGGATATCGTTCACTCTCATGCAGTGAAGAACGAGATGGAAGGTCTCGGCAATCTTGCCGGTGATCGTAACCAGTACTTCTATCCTGGCGACAGACATGAGCATCCAGCTTGGGACAGTCTCTGCTTCGACTATGGTAAGGATGAGGTGATGCACTTCCTCCTGAGCAACTGCAAGTACTGGCTCAGCGAATACCACTTCGATGGTTTCCGCTTTGATGGTGTAACCTCCATGCTCTACTATAGCCACGGTCTGGGAGAGGCGTTCTGCAATTACGGTGACTACTTCAATGGTCATGAGGATGATAACGCTATCTGCTATCTTACCCTTGCCAACTGTCTGATTCACGAGGTGAACAAGAATGCCATCACCATAGCCGAAGAGGTGAGCGGTATGCCTGGATTGGCAGCCAAGTTTGCCGATGGAGGCTATGGCTTCGACTATCGTATGGCGATGAATATTCCAGACTACTGGATCAAGACCATCAAGGAGCTGAAGGATGAAGACTGGAAGCCATCCAGCATCTTCTGGGAAATCAAGAACCGTCGTGCAGACGAGAAGACTATCTCTTACTGCGAGAGCCACGACCAGGCACTGGTAGGCGACAAGACCATCATCTTCCGCCTGATAGATGCTGATATGTACTGGCACTTCAAGAAGGGTGATGAGAACGGTATGGTTCACCGAGGCATTGCCTTGCACAAGATGATCCGTCTGGCTACTGCTTCTACCATCAATGGCGGCTACCTGAACTTCATGGGTAATGAGTTCGGCCATCCAGAGTGGATTGATTTCCCTCGCGAGGGTAACGGATGGAGCTACAAGTATGCTCGCAGACAGTGGAATCTGGTAGATAACAAGGATCTCTGCTATCACTATCTCGGCGACTTCGACAAGGAGATGCTCAAGACAATTAAGAGTGAAAAGAACTTTAACAAGACACCAGTTGTCGAAATCTGGCACAATGATGGCGATCAGGTACTCGCTTATATGAGAGGCGACCTGCTCTTCGTCTTCAACTTCTCGCCAACCCGCTCGTTTACCGACTATGGCTTCCTGGTACCTACCGGTGCCTATAGTGTGGTACTCGATACCGACAACAAGGCGTTTGGGGGCAACGGTTTGAACGATGACGAGATGACCCACCTCACCAACTATGACCCTGTGTATGTGAACGATCGCAAGGAGTGGTTGAAGCTCTATTTGCCAGCCCGTTCGGCACTGGTGCTCAAGAAAAATTAAACATAGATATATGGATCATAAAAGGAATAGCACGGCGAAGATGCGCTTCGCCTGTGCTATCATTTTTTTAGTTTTTGCTTATACATTCCTGGCTTGTTACCAGGCAGATATTCTAGCCGTGGCGCAGCATGTCTTATCAGAAGGTAAGACAGATTATTTCTATACGCTTGCACCGCTGCTTGTTACCTTTGTATGCTTTCTGCTGCAGTTGGGAGCATACGCGGTGACCCGGGTGAAGCGCCGCTTCCACGGACTTACTTATTTCCCTTCATTTCTTTTGCTGGCCCTGATTGCCGATGTGCCTACCCATGTAGATACCAGTGTGTCGCTGGGCTGGTGGTGGCTTGTCCTGCCTTTCAGTCTGCTGGGCTGGGCTGGCGTGATGTGGGTGGTCAGACAGTTGGAACCTCTTGAGCAGGAGCCACATAGCTTCGGTTGGTTCTCGCGTTACTCATGGGTGAACATCTCCCAGCTTGTCGTGATGATGCTGGCAGTTATCTTCATCACCAACAATGATCGCCTCTTTCACGAAAGAATGAAGATGGAACATCTGATGAAAGAAAAACAGTATGAAAAAGCTTTAGAGGTTGGAGAGAAATCCCTGCAGACCGATTCGTCGCTTACGATGCTCCGTATAGCCTGTCTTTACAGAACGGGCGAGCTGGGCAGTCGTCTTTTCTCCTATCCATTGGTAGGCGGCAGCCAATCGATGTATATCAATGGCACGTCCGTCAAGGCATTGATGTGGCAGGCTCCAGTGTGGATGTATGGAACATCGCCCTGGATGAAGAAACATCGTCTGAAGTATCGCCTCTCGAAGGAGTACGAGCTTTGTGCGCTCCTGCTCGACAAGAAGCTCGATGAATTTGTCCGCAAGCTGGTTAAGTATCACGAATTGACCAAGCTGCCAACTCATTACAAAGAGGCAATTTTGCTCTATTGTCATCTTCGGACGCATCCTATCGTAGAGTTTCACGACAACGTGATGGATGCCGATTTTTCCGATTATCAGTCGATGGAGCGTAAATATAGCAATCCGGTAGAACGCCAGTCTGTTCTCCGCGATACATACAGCAACACATATTGGTACTATTATGATTATGGAAATAAATAATAGATTGAGACATAAAATATCGGGATATAGAAGTAAATGGGGATATCCCTTTTTCCGCAACTTGGCGAGTGTCCTATTGTGGATGCTCCTTCTTGTACCATCAGCGGGCTTTGCCCAGAAGAAGGAAATACAATTGGCGAAGGATCAGGTGAAGTCGGGCAAGAACCTGCCTCAGGCGCAGGCAAGCATGCAGAAACTTCTGGCTGATTCTGCCAATCAGAACAACAAGAAAATCTGGAACCTCTACTTCGATGCCGTACGTAAGCAATACGAGCAGGGTAACGAAAAACTCTATCTCAAGCAGAAGTATGATACTGCCCAGCTCTTCAATTTCACCCGACAGCTCTTTGAGATTGCGCAGCAGTTTGATTCTGTAGAGATGGTTCCTAATAAAAAGGGAAAGGTGGAAATTGAATTCCGTAAGCAGCATGCTGATTATCTTTCTCATATCCGCACCAATCTCTTAAACGGTGGACTGTGGTTCCTCGGCAAGAAGCAGTATGCCGATTCCTATAAGTTCTTCGACCGTTATATAGATTGTGCCAACCAGCCGCTGTTCCAGTCGTACGATTACAGTCTGAAGGATAAGCATCTGCCTCTGGCTGCCTATTATGCCGTATATTCCGGCTATAAGATGAAGGATCCCAAGGCAACGCTGCATCATTCTTATGTAGCGCTGAAAGATACCGTGCATTACAACTATATGTTGCAGTATCTTGCTGAAACCTATTATCTGGAGAAGGATACAGCGCGCTATCTGGCATCGCTCAAGGAAGGATTCGAACGGGTGCCTACCTTCCCATATTTCTTCCCACGACTCGTGGAGTTTTATGTAGATATCAATCAGCTGGATTCTGCGATGGCAGTAGTAGATAAGGCGCTCACCATTGTGCCAGACAGTGATACGTATCTTGTTGCCAAGAGCAACATCCTCTTCGAACAGAGCAAGCTCCAGGAGTGTATCAAGGTAAGCGATAAGGCTATCTCCGTGAATGAGGAACTTGCCGATCCATATTATAATGCAGGCATCTGTTACTTCAATATGGCAGTGGAGCAGGATAAGAGTTCGCAGACTTCGAGAAAGGTGCGTGAACAGGTGGATGCCAATTACAGGAAGGCACTCCCTTATCTGGTAAAATACAGAAAGCTCCAGCCTGATGAGCAATCCAAGTGGGCTTTTCCGCTCTATACCATCTATCTGAACCTGAATATGGGTAAGGAGTTTGATGAAATAGATAAAATCATGAAGAAAAGGTAATCTTCTTACTGAAATAAGAGATTTTTCTCGATATATAAAAGATTTCTTTCAATAAAAAAAGACAATGATAGATAGAATTTTAGATAAGTTGGGTATCGAACTCAACGATATGCAGCAGGATGCGATGCAGGCCGTGCTGCACACCGATAGCGATGTGGTAGTGCTTTCGCCTACGGGTAGTGGTAAGACGCTGGCTTATCTCCTGCCGCTCTCGCAACTCATTGATGCCGGCGACGACGAGCCGCAGGCTATCGTGGTGACTCCGGGTAGAGAGCTGGCGCTGCAGTCTGCCACCGTGCTCAAGAATATGGGTAGCGGACTTCGTGCCATGGCTTGTTATGGAGGTCGTGCGACAATGGATGAGCATCGTGTGATGAAGCAGGTGCGTCCACAGATAGTCTTCGGAACTCCAGGCCGTCTGACCGATCATCTCGATAAGGGTAATCTGAACCGTTACCGTATCAGATATCTGGTAATCGACGAATTTGATAAATGTCTGGAAATGGGTTTCCAGGATGAGATGAGCCGTCTGGTGAAATCGCTTCCAGGCTTGCGCCGTCACTTCCTGCTTTCTGCTACCGAGGCTGAGGAGATTCCTCGTTTCGTACACATGGGCAGAGTAGAGAAGATAGATTATCGAATGGACGAGGAGCAGGTGCCTGAACGTGTACATATATATAAGGTGGAAAGTCCGGTGAAGGATAAGCTGGAGAGTCTGGGTATGTTGCTCCGCAGTTTGGGCGACCAGAGCACCATCGTCTTCCTGAACTATCGTGATAGCGTAGAGCGTACCAATAAGTATCTGGTGGAGCAGGGCTTCTCTACCTCTTTCTTCCATGGCGGTCTGGAGCAGAAGGAGCGCGAGGCTTCCCTCTATCGTTTCAGCAACGGCAGTGCCAATATCCTGGTGAGCACCGATCTCGCATCACGTGGTCTCGATATCCCAGACATAGATAACATCATCCATTACCACATGCCGGAAAGCGAAGATGGCTATATCCATCGTGTGGGTCGTACTGCAAGATGGGAGGCGCAGGGCAGAGCTTTCTTCCTGTTGGGGCCTGAGGAGCACATTCCGGAATATGTTGATGCAGAGGTAGAGGATTACGAGATTCCTGCCGTAGAGGAGTTGCCGATGCCTGCAAAGCCAAAAATGGCTACCATATATATAGGTAAGGGAAAGAAGGATAAGATCAGCAAGGGCGATATCCTGGGCTTCCTTTGCAAGAAGGGCGGATTGAATTCGTCTGAAATCGGAAAGATTGATGTCAACGACCGCTATGCCTATGCAGCGATAGCCCGACCAAAGTTGAGAAGTGTGCTCAACAATGTAAAGGGTGAGAAAATTAAGGGCGTAAAGACCATCGTAGAAGAAGTGCGATGATTCTAATGTAGATAAAAGCCTCTTCTTGGAAATTATATCCAGAGGAGGCTTTTCTTGTTATAAATTGATATTTATGGCATAAATATGCGATAAATATGTTAAAAGCACTGACAAAATGAAAGATTTTTGCCCAAATCGCTAAAAATGTGCAGGAAAATTTGGTAGATTCAAATAAAATATGTAATTTCGCATCCGTAAATCCATACATTAGGGTTGCTCAGTTGCCTAAATGGGTGGATTGCGCTTATACTGTTCCTGCTAACAGGAATAGCATAGTCAGAAAACTAAAATAATTAAACAAGATGAAGAAGTACAATTTTAACGCAGGTCCATCAATGCTTCCACGTGAAGTGATTGAGAACACAGCAAAGCAGATTTTGGATTTTAATGGTTCAGGTCTTTCATTGATGGAAATCAGCCACCGTGCTAAGGATTTCCAGCCAGTTGTTGATGAGGCTGTCTCCCTTTTCAAGGAGCTTCTTGACATTCCTGAGGGTTACTCCGTAATCTTCCTTGGTGGCGGTGCGTCGTTGCAGTTCATGCAGATTCCTGCCAACTTCCTCATCAAGAAGGCTGCCTACATTAATTCTGGTACTTGGGCTAAGAAGGCAATGAAAGAGGCAAAGCATTTTGGTGAGGTCGTGGAGATCGCATCATCGTCCGACGCCAATTACACTTTCTATCCTCAGGTTCCTAACGTTGTGCCAGCCGATTGTGATTATTTGCATCTCACAAGCAACAATACAATATATGGTACCGAACTCCGTGTAGATCCAGACGTGAACGTGCCTTTGGTTTCTGATATGTCATCAGATATCATGAGCCGTCCTGTGGATGTTTCCAAGTACACCGCCATCTATGCTGGTGCCCAGAAGAACCTCTCTATGGCTGGTGTTACCGTTATCATCGTCAAGGATGATATGCTCGGCAAGGCTCCTCGCGAGATTCCTACCATGCTCGACTATCGTACTCACGTAGAGAAGGGTAGTATGTTCAATACTCCTCCTGTAGTTCCTATCTATACTTTGATGGAGAACCTCCGCTGGTTGAAGGCAAATGGTGGTGTAGAGGCTGCTGACAAGCGAGCTCACGAGCGTGCAGAGGTCCTCTATGCAGAGATTGACCGCAACAAGCTCTTCAAGGGTACCGTGGAAGAGGCATCCCGCTCATTGATGAACATCTGCTTCGTGATGAACGATGAGTACAAGGAGCTGGAGAAGCCATTCCTTGATTTCGCTACAGAGCGTGGCATGGTTGGTGTCAAGGGTCACCGTTCTGTAGGTGGTTTCCGTGCCAGCTGCTACAATGCACAGACCATGGAGGGTGTTCAGGCACTCGTCAAGGCTATGCAGGATTTTGAAGCTAAGTATTAACATTGAACTTTGAACATTGAACTTTGAACTTTATGATTACTCCAAAGATTATATATCTATGTGTAATCTGGAAATATTGAAAAAGCAAATCATAAAGTTCAAAGTTCAAAGCTCAAAGTTCCAAGTAAAATCGCAATATGAAAGTATTAGTTGCAACAGAAAAGCCATTCGCAGCAGCTGCTGTTGAGGGCATTAAGAAAGAAATAGAGGGAGCAGGCAACGAGTTGGTACTGCTCGAAAAATATACAGAGAAGGCTCAGCTTCTCGATGCCGTGAAGGATGTGGATGCGATGATTATCCGTTCTGACAAGGCTGATGCCGAGGTGCTCGACACTGCCAAGAACCTCAAGATCATCGTTCGCGCCGGTGCTGGTTATGATAATATCGACCTGGCTGCTGCTACTGCTCACAACGTAGTAGCTGAGAATACTCCTGGTCAGAATTCTAACGCTGTAGCCGAGTTGGTATTCGGCTTGCTGGTATTTGCCGTCCGTAATTTCTACAATGGCAAGGCTGGCTGTGAGCTGAAGGGTAAGAAGTTGGGTATCCTGGCATTTGGTAACGTGGGTCGCAATGTAGCTCGCATCGCCAAGGGCTTCGGCATGAATGTGTCTGCTTATGATGCCTTCTGCCCTGCAGATGTCATCGAGGCTGCAGGTGTTCATGCCGTGAAGTCTCAGGATGAGTTGTTCCAGACTTGCGATATCGTATCTCTTCATATCCCTGCTACTCCAGAGACTATCAAGAGTATCGATTACAAGACAGTGAACCAGTTGCCTAAGGGTGGTATTCTTATCAATACAGCCCGTAAGGAGGTCATCAATGAGCCTGAGCTCCTGAAGCTTCTTGCTGAGCGTGAGGATTTGAAGTTCATCACCGACATCAAGCCAGATGCTGATGCAGACTTCGCCAAGTTCGAGGGCCGCTACTTCTCAACCCCTAAGAAGATGGGTGCGCAGACAGCCGAGGCTAACATCAATGCTGGTATCGCAGCTGCCAAGCAGATCAATGCATTCTTTGCAGATGGCTGCACCAAGTTCCAGGTAAATAAGTAATAATAACATTGAACTTTGAGATTTGAACTTTGAACTTTATGATTACTGATAATCGTATAGTTTTTGTTCGAGTCTCAAAGTTTTGTGGTTTTTGGTTATGTTAGAAAGAAAAATCGTAGAGAATGATATTTATGTTTTATCTAAGGCTTTCGCTTTACGAATAGTTAAGTTATATAAGTTTCTTACTGAACAAAAACATGAATTTATTATTTCTAAGCAGCTGTTACGAAGTGGTACTAGCATTGGAGCCAATGTACATGAAGCTAAGAATGCGCAATCTCGTCCGGATTTCTCTTCTAAAATGAATATTTCATTAAAAGAAGCATCTGAAAGTAGTTATTGGTTGGATTTATTATATGATGCAGAATACATTAATAAAGAAGCTTATGATTCTATATCTGATGATTGTGAACATCTACAAGCTGTTTTGATTAAAATTGTAAAATCTACCAAGCATCAATAAAGCTAATCATAAAGTTCAAAGTTCAAAATTCAAAGTTCAAAGTAAATTATAACATTATGGCAATAGTAAAACCTTTCAAGGGCATTCGCCCTCCAAAAGATTTAGTAGAGCAAGTTGAGTCTCGTCCATACGATGTCCTCGATTCTGAGGAAGCTCGTGCCGAGGCTGGCGATAACGAGAAAAGCCTTTATCATATCATTAAACCTGAAATCAATTTCGAGCCGGGTACCTCAGAGTACGACCCTCGTGTTTATGAAAGTGCTGCAGAGAACTTCAGGAAGTTCCAGGAGAACGGCTGGTTGAAGCAGGATGATAAAGAACAGTATTATATCTACGCACAGACTATGAATGGCAAGACACAGTATGGTCTTGTTGTGGGTGCATACGTAAATGATTATATGACGGGTGTCATCAAGAAGCATGAGCTTACCCGCCGTGATAAGGAAGAGGACCGTATGAAGCACGTTCGTGTCTGCAATGCAAACATCGAACCTGTCTTCTTTGCTTATCCTGATAATCCGGTGCTCAATGAGATTCTGATGCGTTATGCTGCTACAGCACCGGAGTATGATTTCATCGCTCCGATCGATGGCTTCCGTCATCAGTTCTGGATAGTCAGCGATGATATGGATATCGAAACCATCACCGCTGAATTTGCCAAGATGCCTAGCCTCTATATCGCCGATGGTCATCACCGTTCTGCTGCTGCAGCATTGGTAGGCGCAGAGAAGGCGAAGCAGAATCCTAACCATACAGGTAAGGAGGAATACAACTATTTTATGGCTGTCTGCTTCCAGGCTAGCCAGCTTACCATTCTTGATTACAACCGTGTTGTAAAGGATCTGAATGGTCTGACATCAGAACAGTTCCTCGATGCTCTTACCAAGAACTTCGAAGTTATTGAGATTGATGCGATTAATGTGAATGTATCAGGCGATGAGGAGGGTATCCCATGCTATGAGAAGATTGCCATTGATGAAGCAATCGAGCAGTTTGGCTTGGATATCCTGAAGCCTGCCGCTCTTCATTCTTTCCTCGTGTATCTCGACGGTAAGTGGTATGGCTTATTTGCCAAGCCAGGAACCTATGATGATGAGGATCCTATCGGCGTGCTCGATGTAGATATCTCTTCCCGTCTGATTTTGGATGATATTCTGGGCATCAAGGATTTGCGTTCTGATAAGCGTATCGACTTCGTGGGCGGTCTTCGCGGACTCGGCGAGTTGAAGCGTCGTGTAGATAGTGGCGAGATGAAGATGGCATTGGCCTTGCATCCAGTTACTATGCAGCAGATTATGGACATCGCTGACAGTGGCAAGATTATGCCTCCTAAGGCAACCTGGTTTGAGCCAAAGTTGCGCAGCGGATTGATTATTCACAAACTTGACTAACTTTGAGCTTTGAACTTTGAACTTTATGATATGTTTTCTGTTGTTTTAAACAAAAAGGGTAATCATAAAGTTCAAAGTTCCCAGTTCAAAGTTCAATGTAAAAATATGATTGACGAGTTTAAAACTATATCAGATACAGTAGGCGAGGGATATTACACCGAGAAAAGGAGTAAGTTTCTCGCCTTTGCTCACCACGTTACCACAGTTGACGAGGTGAAGGAAATTGTTGCCGGGTACCGTAAGAAATATTACGATGCCCGACATTGTTGTTATGCCTATATGTTGGGTCCGGAGCGCACGGAGTTTCGTGCCAATGATGATGGAGAGCCTTCTTCTACGGCAGGAAAACCGATACTGGGACAAATAACAAAGGCGGAATTGACGGATATCCTGATTGTCGTAATCCGCTATTTCGGAGGAGTCAAGCTGGGTACCAGCGGATTGATTGTTGCCTATCGTGAAGCAGCGATAGATGCCCTGGCGCATTGCGAGGAGGTAACGCAGCAGGTAGAGGAAATCGTAACCTATGATTTCACCTATCCGATGATGAATGATGTGATGAGGATAGTGAAAGAGATGAATCCGCGCATCGTGGATCAGACTTTCGACAATACTTGCAGCATCAAGTTATCTATCAGGAAGAGCGAGGCTGAGCAATTGCGTACCCGCCTGAAAAAACTTTCCTTCGAATAATTTCGGGAAGTGAATCGCTGATTTTTCGCAAGTTAGCGCCACACGCCCTGAAAGGGCAGAAGCTCCTAGCCCAGGGCAACGCCCTGGGTATAATAGCAATCAACAAGGCGCCCTGTAAGGGCAAAAGCTTTACTAAACACCTGGTTTTAAAGCTTTTGCCCTTACAGGGCGACAGGCTTGCGGGCATAAAAAACCCAGGGCGTTGCCCTGGGCTAGGAGCTTCTGCCCTTTCAGGGCGTGCTGCTTCTATCCTTTTTCTTCCAATTCTTTCTGCAATCGGATGATTTCGTCACGATATTGTGCAGCCTGCATGAAGTCGAGGTCCTTGGCGGCTTGCTTCATCAGAGCAGTGGTATTGGCAATGCTCTTTTCCAGTTCCTCTCTGTTCATGCTGCGAACGATAGGGTCGGCAACCATCGTGGCGCTATCTGGTTCGATATAGACACGCTGTCTGGACCCTTCGGCTCCCTTGATATTCTTATGATCCATGATGCCTTTGGCTTTCTCGGCACTCTTGATGCTCTTGATGGTGGCTGCACCTGAAGCTGCTTCTTCTTCCTTGCCCATAGGCAGGGCAGAGGTAATCGCCTTCTGAATCTGCTTTGGCGTAATTCCATGGTCGGCATTGTATTTCAGCTGGATGCTTCGTCGGCGGGCAGTCTCATCAATGGTCTTCTGCATGCTGTCTGTGATATTGTCCGCATACATAATCACCTTGCCGTTCACGTTTCTGGCAGCACGGCCGGCGGTCTGGGTCAGGGAACGGTGACTGCGCAGGAATCCCTCCTTGTCTGCATCGAGGATGGCAACAAGCGATACCTCAGGCAAGTCTAGACCCTCGCGGAGCAGATTCACACCCACCAGTACATCATACACACCAGCTCGCAGATCGTTCATGATCTTCACGCGGTCGAGCGTTGCCACATCGCTATGGATATAGGCAGCCTTTACATTGTGGTTCAGCAGGAACTCAGTCAGCTCTTCTGCCATACGTTTGGTAAGGGTGGTGATGAGTACACGTTCATCCCGGTGGGTTCTGGTCAGAATCTCATCGAGCAGATCATCAATCTGGTTTTCGCTTGGGCGTACTTCAATCTCCGGATCGAGCAATCCGGTAGGACGGATCAGCTGTTCTACTACCACACCTTCAGATTCTCTCAACTCATAGTCGGCTGGGGTGGCACTCACATAGATGGCCTGATGAATCATACTGTGAAATTCCTCGAAAGTGAGCGGACGGTTGTCGAAGGCGGCAGGCAATCGGAAACCGTATTCCACCAGGTTCTTCTTTCGGGCTCTATCGCCACCATACATCGCCCCGATCTGCGGAATGCTCACATGGCTCTCATCTACTACCAGAAGGAAATCTTTCGGGAAGAAATCGAGCAGGCAGTATGGACGCTCTCCTTCATGTCGGCCATCGAAATATCTCGAATAGTTCTCGATACCCGAGCAGTGGCCCAGCTCCTTGATCATCTCCATGTCGTATTCCACACGTTCCTTGATGCGCTGTGCCTTGATGCCATCGCCTATGCTCTTGAAGAATTCTTCCTGCTTCACCAGGTCGTCCTGTATCATTCTGATGGCGATTTCCTGCTGCTCCTTGCTGGTTACAAAAAGGTTGGCAGGATAAATCTCATATTCTTCGAAGGAGGCAAGTCGGTGATAGGTGAGGGAATCTACCTCCTCGATGCTGTCTATCTCGTCATCCCACCAGGTTACTCGCAGCACATTGTCGCTGTACGCCATGAAGATATCTACCGTTTCTCCCTTTACGCGGAAGTTGCCACGCTGCAGTTCGATGTCGTTTCTTACATAGAGGGCATCTACCAGTTTCCGGAGAAATTCATTTCGGTCGAGTTGCTGTCCCCTGTGAATCTTGATGATGTTCTCCTGCATAGCTACTGGTCCACCCATACCATAGATGCATGATACGGAAGATACCACGATGACATCTTTTCTGCCTGAAAGTAAAGCGGAAACGGCACCCAGACGGAGCTTGTCGATCTCATCATTGATGGCGAGATCTTTTTCTATATAGGTATCCGTGGTTGGCAGATATGCCTCCGGCTGGTAATAGTCGTAGTAGGAAACGTAATACTCCACGGCATTATCGGGGAAGAAGCCTTTCATCTCCTGATAAAGCTGGGCGGCAAGCGTCTTGTTATGACTCAGGATAAGAGTCGGCTTGCCCACGTTGGCTATCACGTTTGCTACGGTGAAGGTCTTGCCGGAACCGGTTACGCCAAGCAACACCTGTGCGGGCTCTCCCTGCTGGATGCCTTCGGTGAGTTGTCGGATGGCTTGCGGCTGATCACCCGTCGGTTGATATTCTGATGTGATTTTAAAGTCCATAATCTCTGTTTTTGGGTGCAAAAATACAAAAAAAACGGCATTAATCGTTATAAAGATTAATTATTTGCGAAAAAATGTATTTTTTCTTTTGATAATAAGCAAATTATCTGTAACTTTGCATCCACAAAAGTAAAAATATGAAGAAATCAATACTAATCGCAGCTAGTGTAGCATTGCTTCTTACTGGCTGTGCGAGCGAATATAATCAGGTATATAAGGCAGCAACACCTACCTATAAGTACGAGTATGCCAAGCAGTGTTTTGCACAGGGCAAGTATTCTCGTGCCATTCCTCTGTTGCAGGAAGTTGTAACCATGAAGAAGGGCTCAACTGAGGGTGAGGAGTGTCTCTATATGTTGGCGATGTCTGAGTATGGCTTGAAGGATTACGAAACGGCATCAGAGTATTTCAAGAAATATTATGCCAGCTATCCGAAGGGACAGTATGCAGAGATGGCGAAATACTTTGTGGGTGAAAGCCTCTATCAGAATGCTCCGGAGCCTCGACTCGACCAGAGTACTACTTATACTGCGATTACAGCCTTCCAGGAGTTTCTCGATCTCTTCCCGGATGCTCATCTCAAAGCTCAGGCAACCAACCGTCTCTTTGCCTTGCAGGATCTCCTGGTAGAGAAGGAGTATAAGAGTGCACGCCTGTACTTCGATATGGGTACTTACTTCGGCAACTGCACCAACGGCGGCAACAATTATGAGGCTTGCATCGTTACAGCGCAGAATGCCCTCAAGGAGTATCCTTACAGCAACAAGCGCGAGGAATTTGCTACACTCATCATGAAGAGCAAGTATGAACTGGCGAAGATGAGTGTTGAGAGCAAGCAGCTGGAGCGCTATCAGGATGCTGAGGATGAATGCTATGGTTTCATCAATGAGTATCCGGATTCTAAGGAGCGTGCCACTGCCGAGAAATATATCGAGAAATGCAAGGCTTTCGAGAAGGCTCATCCTGAGGATACACTCGACAAGCTCGCAGGGGACAACAAATAATGCCCCTCACAGCTTACTAGTAGAAAACGATAGAATAATATATATAGTACTATAAATTATGGATTATAAGAAATCAAAAGCACCAGTTAACACAGTTACTCGTAACATCATGGATCTCTGTGATGATACGCATAACATTTACGAGAGTGTTGCAATCATCGCTAAGCGAGCTAACCAGATTTCGCTTGAGATTAAGCAGGACTTGAGCAAGAAGCTCTCTGAGTTTGCTTCTTACAACGATTCTCTGGAAGAGGTCTTCGAGAACCGTGAGCAGATTGAGATCTCTCGTTTTTATGAGAAGTTGCCAAAGCCAACTTTGATTGCTACAGAGGAGTTTATAGAGAAGAGCATTTATTGGCGTGATCCAAGTATGCCAGCTCACTCTTCTGATGAGGATGAACTCTAAACAAGACAGGTAGAGTTATGATACAGCGTAAACAAACCCTGTTTTTGCTTTTAGCTGTTATTGTATGTGCGTTGGCTCTGTTCTTTCCTATTGGCAGTATAGCGCCAGAGGAAATGGGAACAGACAGTATGGTTTACAATCTGGGTGTGGTGACAGGCGAGGGCGCTCTTGCTGTCTCTGCCACCTGCATCCCTCTGTTTGTCCTGCTCAGCGTAACAGCAATCTTATCGTTGGTAACGATATTCCTTTATAAGAATCGCAAGGTACAGATGAGTATCTGCAAATGTACCATGCTGCTTCAGGTATTGTGGGTGATAGATTATGTCTTGATTCTCCTGGGTATCATTCCTATTCCAGAGATTCAGGGCAAGATGGGCATCGAGTTTGCTGCCTGTCTGCCAATCGTCAGCCTGATACTTGTCGCTATGGCATATAAGGGTGTAAATGATGACGAAAAGCTGGTAAAAGCCGCTGATCGCATCCGATAAAGCCCTGATTCTTAAAAGAAATGCTAAAAAAGCCTATAAAATAGGAGAAAAATTTGTGGGTACCAAATAAAAGTAGTACCTTTGCACCCGCTGTCACGAGATGACAGCATAAAATTCAAACCTCATTAATAATTAAATTAAAATTAGATTTAAAAAATGGCAACAAAAATCAGATTGCAGCGCGGCGGTCGTAAGAACTATGCTTTCTATAGCATCGTAATCGCTGACGTTAGAGCACCACGTGATGGTAAATTTACTGAGAAGATTGGTACTTTCAACCCTAACACCAATCCTGCTACTGTAGATTTGAATTTCGAGCGCGCACTCTACTGGGTAGAGACAGGTGCACAGCCAACAGACACAGTTCGCAACATCCTCAAGGGCGAGGGCGTTTACTTGATGAAGCACCTCAAGGGTGGCGTTAAGAAGGGCGCATTCGACGATGCTGAGGCTCAGAAGCGTTTCGACGCTTGGAAGAATGGCAAGGACGCTAAGGCTTCTGCTGTTCGCGAGGGCGACGCTAAGGCTAAGAAGGAAGCTGCTGCTAAGGAGCTCGAGGCTGAGAAGAAGATGAACGAGGCAATCGCTAAGAAGGTAGCTGAGAAGAAGGCTGCTGCTGCCGCTGCTGCTGCAGAGGCTGCTGCTGAGACTGAGGCTACAGAGGAGGCTCCAGCTGAGGCTTAATCTTCTAAAAGAATCTTCTTTGGAGATTGAAAACTATAAAGGTCGATTACTCTTATTTAAGGGTGTCGGCCTTTTTTTTGCAATAAATCTCCTGGATTTGCGTTAAAGTATTATGGGAAAGACTAAGAAAATGGATGAAAGACTGGATTCAGAAAAGAACAGCTATTCGCATATATTGAAATATACCGGATTGTTTGGAGGAGTACAGGGGCTGAATATGCTCGTTGGCGTAGTCAGGAATAAATTTACCGCTATGTTCCTGGGACCTTCAGGTATGGGATTGCTGTCTCTTTTCAATTCTACTTCCAATTTTCTTTCTTCTGTTTCCAATCTCGGTATTCCTACCAGTGGCGTTAGAGTGGTTTCTGAGGCAGATACCGGAAACGGGATAGACCAGGCTGTTGCCCAGGTCCGTTCACTCTCTGTGCTTTCTGCTTTTCTGGGTGCTTTGATTTGTGCTCTTTTAGGCCCCTTGCTTAATCTCTTCACCTTTTCGTGGGGAAACCATACCCTGCATTTCATTTTGTTGGCTCCTACTATCTTCTTTACCATATTGGCTGGTGGCGAGACGGCTATTCTCAAAGGATTGGGTAAACTCAAGGCATTGGCGGTGCAGTCTTTTTTATTAGCGCTTTTGTCTTTGCTGTTTTCTGTACCCATCTATGGCTGCTTCGGAGAGCAGGGTATTCTCGTAGTACTTTTTCTGTTGGCATTAAGCCAATGGTTTCTTGCCTTTTGGTTTTCACGTAAGGAAAAGCCGTTTCGCTTGTGCTTTTCCAGGAGTCAGTTGGTTAAAGCTTTCCCGATGGTTCGTCTGGGACTCTCGTTTGTCTTGGCTGGAATGATGAGTAGTGGGGCAGAATTTCTGGTAAGAGCCTTTCTCAATCAGCAGGGAGATCTTGCCGTGGTTGGTCTTTTCAATTCCGGTATTACCCTGGTGTTGGTGTATGGTGGTATGATCTTTTCGGTGATGGAAACTGATTATTATCCCCGTCTTTCTGCAGTAAAGAGTGAGGAGAGTGGTATGGTCGAGGCGGAAAACCGTAATCTGATTGTAAACAGACAGTTAGAGATAAATATTCTCTTGATGGGTCCAATCATCATTGCCATCATCCTATTGCTTCCTATAGCCATACCATTATTATACAACAATCAGTTTCTAGGTGTCTTGGGTATGACTCAGATTGCTGCAGTAGGGTTATTATGGAAGGCGTTTTATCTGCCGCTGGAGTATATACCTTTGTCTAGGGGTGAGGCTCGGATATTTTTAGTTCAGGAATGCTTTTGCGTATTATTGCTCATCGTCAGTGAAATCATCGGCTATCTATGGTATGGTTTGGATGGTTTGGGAGCAGGTATTGTAGTAGCCTATGTTCTGGAGTCGATGGGAGTCTTTGTTTTCTGTCATTTTCATTATGCCTATCGCCTGAGTTTCATGGCAGGCAAGCATCTGGTGGTTCATCTTCTGAATCTGCTGCTGACAGGAGGTGTAGTATGGTTGTGGGATGCAGATTCCTGGGGCTATTGGCTGCTGGGTCTTTTCCTGTTCCTGGATTCCCTGGCGTATAGTCTCTCGAAAATTCACCATTCGTTGAAGCAGTAGAATATACAAAGCTTTTGCCCTTTCAGGGCGTCTTGCTGATTGCTCTTATACCCAGGGTGATACTCTGGGCTAGGAGCTTCTGCCCTTTACCTTTCCCTTCGGCCGGTGACCGTTGGTTCAGGGCGTGTGGGGGAGGTGCTTACTTAAGTTTAGTAAATAATATTACAAGTCTTGGATTATCAAAATTATCTTTAAGGAGAAATATTTTTTCCCTTAAAGAAAAATATATTTTTCCTTAAGGATATTTTTATTTTTCCTTAAGGGAAAATTTTGAGTCTCTACTTTCCTTATTTTACGGGGCTTTAAGTATGAGCCCACTTTAAAAAGTAAGGCCTGTTTAAAATGTTTATATTTCATGATAATAATCTTCGATTTATGCTGTTATC